>DATLIF010000396.1:0-5221 GCA_035539575.1 Fimbriiglobus sp.
GGAGGATACCGGTGGGGGAGCGGGCCGAGGCGTCGGTGATCGCCTGGCTGCGGCACCGGACCACCGGCTACGACGGGATGACGATTCCCAGGGTCAGGGGGAAGCGGCGGGAGGTCCGGCGGCTGCTGGCACAGAAGTCGAAGGAGTTGTTGGCCCGCTACCGGTGGGGGGAGCCGGCCACGGGCGGTTGCCCCCTGATAAGGGCGTTGGACGCGACGGGGTGTGGAGCAGCATGACCCGCCTCGTGAACAATCAAGTTTTGGACGATTTCAGCTATTCAATTCGTTCCACACCATTCCACACATCGACCCGGGTAGTCCACGATTCCAAGCACTTCCACGCATCGAATGTGGCTTGACGCACAGCGGCCCCGCTGTATGCTTTCCCCTAGAAAACTAGTCGTTCGGTGCGTTTTCAAGGGCCTTTTCCACTCGCTTCATAAGCGATGGGTCGCCGGTTCAAGTCCGGCCCCCGGTACTCAAGTAAACGCCCCGACCGCAAGGGCTTGTGGCGTTTTTTCGTTTCAGCACATCCACCCACTCAAAGACATAATCCCACACAAAGCCCGCACTTAAATTTGACGTTCACGGTGCTCCCGCAACCTTGCTCTGAACCGTTACCGCACACGATCCAGTTCGGCCGGCGCCAGGGACTTTGCCGCATCGTGCGGAGTCCCCTCGGCAGGTATGTCGGGAATCTCCATCGTCGTTCGGTCGTTCAGGATGAGTAAGGAGCCGGGGGTTCGGCTACACCGCGGAGTGTGGCGGACGAACTTCCCTTGCAGCGCAGAACCGCGTGCGCCTGCGACGACTATACCACGGCAACGGGAGCGGGAACCAGCGTCAGCTTCGTGTCGAATCCCCGGGTGCGGGCTCGAACGACGCGAATCGTGGAAGTGATCCCAGTTCGTCGGACCTGTACCCTCATCCCGCTGCAAGCTCGTCCCAAACTACCTACCCCACGAGCAAACTGGCCGCACCCATGTCGGCTGTACGCACGCATCCGGGGCGGCTGAGTATCGTTCATTCGGTCCCAATCTCCTGGCAGACGAGGGGGTATCGTAGAGCGGTATCGCACGGTCGCCATGACAGACATCTGCGGTTTTGGGGTGTCTGCATCGACCTCTATCATGCTCGACGCCGTTTTTTGTCCGCTTCGGACGAGAGTGGGGATATAACCGATGATCGCAACTCCGCCCACATTCCCAGCCGGCCGCGGAGGGCGATCATGTCCAGGGAGACTCCGTTCGACGACCTGCTCGGCCAACTACGGCGAGGCGACCCGGACGCGGCCGCCGAGTTGGTCCGTCGATACGAGCCGGCGATTCGGGCCGCCGTCCGCGGGCGGATGGCGGACACCCGGCTGCGGCGGCTGTTCGACTCGATGGACGTGTGCCAGACGGTACTGGCCAGTTTCTTCGCCCGCGTTGCCCTGGGCCAGTACGTACTGAACTCGGCCGACGACCTGGTGAAACTGTTGGTGAGCATGGCCCGGAACAAGCTGGCCAAGCAAGTGACCCGCCACCGCAGAGCCGGTCGGGATTATCGTCGCACTGCGCCGGTGGCGGACGGCCATGCCCAACCGGTCAGCGTGGCACCGGACCCGGCCCGACAGGTAGCTGCGGCCGAACTTGTCGCCGAGGTCTACCGGCTGCTTTCGCCCGACGAGCGGCGGCTGGTCGAGTTGCGACAGCAAGGCCACGACTGGCCGGCGATCGCCGAGTCCCTGGGCGGGTCGGCGGAAGCTCTGCGCAAGCAACACGCCCGGGCCGTCGCCCGGGTTGCCGCCCAACTGGAGGGTTGAGCTGGGCCATGGCCTCTCCTCCACCCGACTCGGTGGGTTCCGTCCCGCCCGTGATCGACTTCTCCCGCCTCTGGCAGACGGGCCAGATTCGTTGCGTCGAAGACTACCTCGCCCAGCGATACCCGGACGGGTTGCACGTCGAGGCGCTGCTCGACCTGATCCAGCAAGAGGTCCTGCTCCGGGAGGTGGGGGGCGAGTCACCCGACCCGGAGGGATACCAGCGGCGGTTCCCCGCCCACGCCGATCAGGTCGGCGCCCTCTTCGCCCTCAACCGCCTGTTCGCCACCCCGGAGGACGGCGACCCGTCCTGTCCCACGGTCCCAGGCTACGAGGTCGGCGAACGGCTCGGCCGCGGCGGCACCGGCGAAGTGTTCCGGGCCACCGACGACGTGCTCGGCCGGCCGATCGCGGTCAAGGTGTTGCGCCGAGAGTTGCGGGACGATCCGTCTTCCGTGGGCCGATTCTGGGGCGAAGCCCGGATCACCGCCCGGCTGCAACACCCCGGCGTCGCCCCCCTGTACGAGGCCGGTTACGACGAGCGGGACCGGCCGTTCATCGCGATGAAGCTGGTCGAGGGTCAGACGCTGGCCCGGCTGTTGGCCGACCGCACGTCGCCGGCAGACGACCTCGCGCGGCTGGTGCATGTCTTCGAACAGGTCTGTCAGACGGTGGCGTACGCCCACTCGAAGGGGGTGATCCACCGCGACCTGAAGCCGTCCAACGTCATGGTCGGGGCCTTCGGTGAAGTCCAGGTCATGGACTGGGGACTCGCCAAGCAACTCGCGTGTGCGACAGCAACCACAGCACCGGTTGCCGACCCACCGAGGGTGGGCCTGGACGGGTCCACCGCGCCGCAGGGGGGGCACACACTGGCGGGGCAGATGATCGGCACCCCAGCCTACGCGCCGCCGGAGCAGGTCCGCGGTGATCACGACCGGGTTGGCCCGGCCAGCGACGTGTTTGGGCTGGGGGCGGTACTCTGCGAGATCCTCACCGGCCGGCCGCCGTTCGATTCGGCCGAACAGGCCAGCATCGGCGACGTCGCCCCGGCCCGGACCCGGCTCCGGGCGTCGGCCGCCGACGCCGAGTTGGTCGATCTGGCAGTCCGATGCCTGGCCCCCGACCCGGCTGACCGGCCAGCCGATGCCGGGGCGGTGGCCGCGGCCATCGACGGCTACCAGTCCCGGCTTCGCGACCGGCTGCGGGAGGCCGAGTTGGCCGAGGCAAGCTCGACCTCGGAGCGCAAGGCGCGGCGGCGGTCACGTCGCGGGCCAGGTCCGCCTGCCACTGCGACCATGCCCACGCCCCGACGCCGACGGCGACCACGAGCGCCACACAGATCAGCCGCAGCAACTCCGTCCGCCGCCGTGGAGGAGGGGCGGTCGGCCCGCGAGGAGATGGTCCGCGCCGGCGGCGACCCGGCCCGGCTGGCCGAGGCCGAGCGCGCCGCCCGGCGCGCCGAGGGACTTCTGCGCAGCGTCGTCGGTCGGGCCGACCTTCGCGGGTCAGTGGCCGGGCTGCTCGCCGACCTGGAGGCCGACGCCCGCGACCCCGCGATGGTCCGGCGGCTGGAAGAGATTCGCATGATGCAGGACACGTCGAGCCGGGAGAGCACGGCCGGCGCGCTGGACACAGAGTTCGAGACTGCGTTCCGCGACTACGGAGTTGACGTCACCGCCCTCGACCCGGACGAGGCGGCCCAGCGGCTGAACCGTCGCGCGTCCCGCTACACTCTGGTGGCCGCCCTGGACTACTGGGGGCAGCAGTGCCTGTCCCATCCCCCGCTCGAACCGCGCGGCCGGCACCTGCTGGCGGTCGCCGCGGCGACCGACCCGGACCCGTGGAGGACTCGACTCCGTACCGCCCTGCTGGCGCGAGACACCGACTCCCTGGCTGCACTCGCCAGGGAGGCACTGGCTGCGGACCTGCCGATTCCGACACTGGTCGCGCTGGGGGCGGTCGTGAGCAACCACGCCGTCCGCCAGTCGAAGGGGGCCACGGTGACGTACCCGCACCGGCCGCAAGGGATCGCGCTCCTTCAGACTGCTCGCCGCCGTACCCCTGGCGACTTCTGGGCCAACTACCTGCTCGCCGACGCCCTGCAACGGTCGAAGCGGTCCGCCGAGGCGGTCCCGTACTACACCGTCGCACTCGCCTTGCGCCCGGACCTGCTGGGTGTCCGGCGAGGGCTGGCCATGGCGCACCTGGCGGTCGGCGACCTGCCGGCCGTGCTCCGCGTCTATCAAGAGGCCGTTGCGGCTTTCCCGCACGACTCCGCCGCGCACCGATACCTCGGTCAGTTCCTGCATGTGCAGGGAGAGACCAGCCAGGCGGCGTACCATTTCGAGGAGGCCTTGCGGCTCGACCCGACCTCCACCGAGGCGCTGACCTGGATCCCCCGCGCCTGGGAGAGCATCGGCGCGTGGGATGAGGCTCTGGCGGCGCTCGAGCGGGTACAGGGCACCAGGCCACCCAACCCGTTCCGATTGGCGAGTTACGCTACGGGGCTCAAGCACGTGGGCAGGTTCGACGACGCCGTGACGGCGCTGCGCCAGGCTCACCGGCTGAGGAACGAATCCCCCTGGACAGGTCAACGTCTCCGGTCGGCGGAACGGGACACCGCCCTCGCCCGCCGCCTGCCGGGTCTCGAGGACGGAACGTTCCGCCCCGCCGACCCGGCTACCGTGTGGGACTGTGTCCGGCTGTGCTACTACCGCCGCCACGACCGCACGGCGGTCCGACTCGCCGAGCAGGCGATGGGGAACGACAAAGGGAGGGCCGCCGCCCCGAAGGGGTCCGCGCTGTTGGCCCACATCTACGTTGCAGCGCGGGCGAGCAGTGCGGCCGACCTCGACGCGACCGAGCAGGCCCGATACCGCGGCCTGGCGCTGACGTGGCTGCGAGTCGAGATGGCCCGGCAGCGGGCCGACGCCACGGGGTCCAACACATTGAAGTGGATGGACGCCCGCAGGACGCTTCGCCGCTGGCAGCAGCATCGCGACCTGGCTCCGGTCCGCGACACAGCCGTCATCGCCACGTTCACCGAGTCGGAACGCTCCAGTTGGACGGCATTCTGGAATGAGGTTGAGACGCTCGTTCGCCGGATCGATGCTGGATCGCCGGACCGACGGCAGCAGTAGATCGCCTCACTTCGCCCAGCCCTAGCCCGTCACTATCTCATCGATCGATCCGCACTGTCTCTCAGCGATCCGTGCATTTCTTGTCCGCCCTCTGCCCGGCGCGGGGATAGCCACGTGAACGGACCCACCGTGTGATGCGGTCCGACCCGGACCCTGCTCGATCGTACGAGGGCACCATGAGTCGGCAGCGATTGCGTTTGACCTCGGAGCGGATGGAAGACCGGCTCGTCCCGGCCGGAGGGTTGGACACCACGTTTGAAGCGGATGGCTCGTCGGTG
>DATLIF010000397.1:0-5319 GCA_035539575.1 Fimbriiglobus sp.
CTACCGGCGGGTAGGGGCCGCCCTCCGTGGCGGCCCGGCTATCACTTCCCGTCCAGCTTCGGCAGCCGGCCGGGCGGCAACGGTGCGCCGGCCGCTGCCATACGCTTCTCCAACTCCGGCAGTTCCTTCTCCTGGATCGCTCGTAATTTCCCGACCTCGGCGGCGAGTTGCTTGCTGGCGTCGGCGTGGGCCTGCTTCTGAGTGCCGGTCGGCGGGTGGACCGCGCCGCGGTTGGACCACGACGACTCGCGGATGCGGTCGGCAACCGACATCGGCGTGTTCTCGTTCCGCGACGACAGGAACGAGTCGCCGGACAGCGCCCGCTGGGCCAACTTCACCTGCGCGATCAGGTCGCGGGCCTGCTGCTTCGCCGTCTCGTCGGTCTTCTCGGCCTGGTCCAGCGCGGTCTTCATCCGCTCCAGCCGGACGACCAGGTCGGACGCCGCGTCCGTGGTCGCGGCGAGTGCCCGTTGCAGCGCGCGGGCCTTCTTGTTGAACGCCGCGATCTCCGCGTACTGCTCCGCGGTCAGCGGAGCGAGTACGTCCGCCACCACCTTGAACTCGACGGGTCCGGCGATCTCGGTGTACTTGCCGCCGACGCGCTGGCCGAGGACGGCCCTGTACGTCCCCGGCATCGCGACCCCGCCGCCCGCCTCACGCAGGTTCCAGGTGACGCGGTGCAGCCCCTCGCCCGTCGGGCAGGAGACGGTGGCCAGCACGAAGCCCTCGTCGTCGGTGACGGTCAACGTTACGCTCGGCGGCTCCTCCTCGGACTCCTTGCGCAGCTCCTCCAGCGACGGGATCGGCGGGTCTTTCTTCTCTTTGGCTGCTTTCTTCCGCGCGTCCTCGCGTTGCTGCTTGAGGGACTTCAACGCCTCCTTGCGGTGGAACAGGAACGTGGCCCCGAACGGCGGGTTGTCGGCGGTGAAGAACGACGCCCCCTGGAACGCCTTGCCGCCGCCGCCGTACTGCGCCGACGGGGCGAACAGCACCGCGTCCGACGGCGGGAACAGGTGGGCGTCCTTTTTCAGCACCTCCGGGTCGTACTTTCGCAGGTGCGAGTAGTCGTCCACGATGTAGATGCCGCGGCCGAAGGTGCCGACGACCAGGTCATTGTTGTGCTTCTGGATGACCAGGTCCTTCACCTGGATCGTCGGCAGGTTGTCGCGGACGCGCAGCCACTTCTTGCCGCCGTCCTTCGTGACGTACAGCCCGAACTCGGTGCCGCAGAAGAGCAGGTTCGGATCGATGTGGTCCTCGGCGATGCTGTAGACCGTGCCGCGCTCCGGTAGGTCGCCGGCGATGCTGGTCCACGTCTTGCCGGCGTCGGTGCTCTTGAGCAGGTACGGTTTGAAGTCGCTTTCTTTGTGGTTGTCGAAGCCGGCGTAGATGGTGGCCCCGTCGTGGCTGGACGGCACCAGCTTGCTGACGTAGGTCCGATCCGGGACGCCGGGGAACTTGTCGTACTTCGTCCAGGTCTTGCCGCCGTCCTCGGTCACTTGAATCAACCCGTCGTCGGTGCCGGCGAAGATCAGGCCCTCGGTCTTAAGAGACTCGGCGAGCGCCACGATGTTGCCGTAGAAGCTGGTGGACTGGTGCCGGGCGACGCTCTCTGGCCCCCAGACCTTGCCCATGACCGGCAGCTTGTTGCGGTCGAGTTGCCGGGTCAGGTCCGGGCTGACCGGCGTCCACGAGTTGCCGCGGTCGTCGGTGCGGAAGACGCGGTTCGAGGCGAAGTACAGTCGCCGGTGGTTGTGCGGACTGATGACGAACGGGCTGTCCCAGTTCCACCGCAGCGGTGGCTCGCCGGGGGCGGCCAGCGGGGTGATGTCGAGCCGGGTGCCGGTCTTGCGGTCGTAGCGGCACAGGCCGCCGTACTGGTACTCGGCGTACACAGTATCCGGGTCTGAGGGGTCCACCTTCACGTGGAAGCCGTCGCCGCCCTGCACGACGTACCAGTCGCTGTTGATGACGCCGTGGCCGGAGCGGGTGCGGGCCGGGCCGCCGAGGGTGTAGTTATCCTGGGTGCCGCCGTAGACGTGGTAGAACTTGCCGCTCTTGGGGTTCTGGTCCACCCCCACGTCGTAGAACTGCGTGACCGGCAGGTTCGACTTGAAGTGCCAGTTGGCCCCGCGGTCGAAACTCTCGTAGACGCCGCCGTCGCAGCCGATCAGGTAGTACTTCGGGTCCTTCGGATCGACGTACAGCGCGTGGTAATCGACGTGGGTGTTGCGGGCGCCGAGCGGCCGCAGCGTCGTCCCGCCGTCGTCGGAGACGCGGACGATCGTGTCCATGACATAGACGCGGTCCCTGTTCACCGGGTCCACGACCAGGTGGGCGTAGTACATCGGCAACCCCTCGAACGGGTTCCGCTTCTCCCAGGTCTGGCCGCCGTCGGTGCTGCGGTAGATGCCGCCGGTGTTGTCGGCTGTCTCGACGATGGCGTACACCGTGTTCGCGGCGGACGGGGCGGCGGCCAGGCCGATGCGGCCGAGGTCGCCGCCGGGCAGGCCGGCCGTGACCTTCTTCCAGGTCTTGCCGCCGTCGGTACTGCGGTGCATCCCGCTGCCGGGGCCGCCATTGACGAGCGTCCAGACGTGCCGGCGGCGCTGCCAGCTCGCCGCGAGCAGCACGCCCGGGTTCTTCGGGTCGGGCATCACCACGTCGGTGACGCCGGTGTGTTCGTCGATCTTGAGGACGTTGTTCCAGGTCTTGCCGCCGTCGGTGGTCTTGAACAGGCCGCGGTCGCCGCCCGGCCCCCACAGCGGCCCCTGCGCCGCGACGTAGACCGTGTCTGACTCCCGCGGGTGGATCAGGATGCGGCCGACGTGTTCGGATGTCTTGAGGCCGACGTGGGTCCAACTACTTCCGCCGTTGGTGCTCTTGTAGACGCCATCACCGTAGCCGACGCTGCGCTGGCTGTTGTTCTCGCCGGTGCCGACCCAGACGGTGTCCGGGTTCTTCGGGTCGAGCGCGACATAGCCGATCGAGTAGGAGCCGTGATCGTCGAACACCGACGTCCATGTGGTGCCGGCGTTGGTGGTCTTCCACACCCCGCCGGAGGCCACCGCGACATAGTACGTGGCTCGGTCCTGTGGGTGAACCGCGAACCCGACGACGCGGCCGGAGGTGAGCGCCGGCCCGATCGACCGGGGGCTGAGTAGACCGGTGGTCAGGGTCTTGTCGTCGGCCTTCGGCTTCTTGCCCTTCTTCGGGTCGTCGGGCTGGTCCGGTTTCGCGGCCTGGACCGGGCGGGGCGGCGGGGCCAGTTCCGGGACGTCCTGGGCCAGGGCAAGTACGAGGGCAAGTAGAGCGGACATGGTGTCGTCTCGGGGTGTGGTGACGGCGGCGTGACACCGGAGAATGGCGATACAATACCCGCCCCCGGCGCGACCGGAAAGCGCGGACGGGTTTGCCCACGCCGCACAACAACCCGGACCCGTCCGGTTATGACGGCGGTTCGCATCTCACAGCCTCCGAGAACCCGATCATGACCGTACTCCCCTTGGCCGTCCTGTTCGCCGCGTTTGCCGTCGCGGCCGACCCGCCGGCAGTGAAGTTCGGCAAGCTCGCGGCCGAGGTGCCGAAAGACTGGAAGGCCGAGAAGCCGGCGAACCGGCTGCGGTCGCACCAGTTCAAGTTGCCGGCAGGGGTCGAGGGTCTGGCAGACGCCGAGCTGTACGTAATGCCGCAGAGCGACCCGAACCCGGACAAGAGCTTCCCGCGCTGGAAGGCGAGTTTCATCCCGCCGGACGGGGCGAAGGTGTCGAAGATCGAGGTCAGCGGAGCGACGGTGCATCTGCTCGATGTGAGCGGCACCTGGAAGTATCGCGAGAGGCCGTTCGATCCGAAGTCGAAGGAGGAGTTGCGGCCAGAGTACCGAGCGGTCTGGGCGATCGTCGTCCACGGCGACGAGGCGACGCACCTGCGACTGAGCGGGCCGCGGGCGGTTGTGGCGAAGCACTATTCGGTGTTCGAGAAGTGGCTGAGGTCGCTTCGCTAAGTTGTCAAGTCGTCAGGTCATCAAGTCTTCAAGTCTGGAAACCTGGCTTTCTGACTTGAAGACTTGATGACTTGATGACCTGACGACTTACAGGGTTCCGAACTGTCGGTCGCCCGCGTCGCCCAGGCCGGGCATGATGTAGCCGATGTCGTTCAACCGCTCGTCCACCGCGGCGAGGTACGCGGGCACGTCCGGGTGCGCCGCTCGCAGCGCCGCTACCCCCTCCGGTGCCGCGATCAGGCCGACGAACTTCACCCGCGGCACGCCGGCTTTCTTCAGGATCTCCAGGGCCGCGATCGCCGAGCCGCCGGTCGCCAGCATCGGGTCGAGCACCAGCCCGACATCGACGCCGTGGGTGGCCGGCAACTTGTTGTAGTACGTTACCGGCTTGAGGGTGTGGTGGTCGCGGTAGAGGCCCAGGTGCCAGACGGCCGCCTCCGGGAAGGCGTCGAGCATGGCATGGGCCATCCCCAGCCCGGCCCGCAGCACCGGGAACAGGCCGACCCGCTCGGCACACTCGTGTGCGTCGCACGCGGCCAGCGGTGTCGGGACGGTAACGGGCCGTAACCGGACGTCGCGGGTCGCCTCGTAGAAGAGGAACTGCGACATCTCGTAGACCAACTCCCGGAACGCCGACGGCGAGGTGTCCTTGTGGCGCAGCCGTGAGAGCTTGTGCAGGATCAGCGGATGCTCGGCGACAGAGACCGGGGCAGTCATTTGGCACCCTTGAACTGGCTGGCGTCGAACCCGTGTGGCAGCAGTTCCGCCACGCGATACACGGCCACCCGCCCGCCGAGGTTGGCGAGAACCACCTCGGCGTCTGGGGCGAACTCCCAGAGCAGTTGTCGGCACGCCCCGCACGGCGGCGTGAGGTCGTCCACGTCGGTGACGACCGCGACCCGCTTGAAACCGGTGATCCCCTCCGAGATCGCCTTCACCAGGGCGACCCGCTCGGCGCAGAGGGTCAGCCCGTAGCTGGCGTTCTCGACGTTGCACCCAGTGATGATGCGGCCGTCGGCGGCTTCAAGTGCCGCGCCGACGCGGAAGTTCGAGTACGGGGCAAACGCCCGTTCGCGGGCCAGCCGCGCCGCCTCGATGAGTGGGTCCGGGGTCATGTGATCGACTCCAGAACGAGCGGCGGGGTGTGAGTCGGAGTGTCGCCGAGCCGGTACGCGACCTCCAGGAGCGGCAGGGCGTCGGCCAGCTTCCGCGCGTCCCGATAGCGGACCTCGAACACCGTGTCCCCGGCGGACACTCGCTCACCGGGCTTGGCCCGGACCACCACCCCGACAGCGCGGTCCACAGCGTCCTCGGCC
>DATLIF010000398.1:0-9592 GCA_035539575.1 Fimbriiglobus sp.
ACCCGCCGACTGGCGTCGGCGGCTCGCCAAAGGCAATCGTAATCGGGACTAGTGCTTTACCGCACGAGTTTTTGTCGGTCTGGTCTCGCAGGCTCGCCCGACAGGGCGCCGTCGTGGCGAACGGCCGGGGTTGGATTGCGCCCGAGTGCGTCGCCACGGACGTTTTGTGGATGCGCCCTGTCGGGTCTCGCAGACTCGAACCGACCTACAAGAACTTCAGCGGTCATGCACTAGTTCGGCTACCGGACGTAAGTGGGGATTCTCCAATGACACGAACGCGTGTGTCCACCGCTGCCGTCCTCCTTCTTGGTGGCGCGATAACCGTGGTCGCCCTATCCCACCCTCAGTCGTCGGCGCAAGATAAGGCTGCCCCTCCGGCCGCCAAGTGGGAGTACAAAGTGGTCCACGCGTCCGGCAACAATTCCCAAGAGATGGAGAAGGTGCTGAACCCTCTTGGGGCCGAGGGCTAGTGGCGCCCCGTGTCCGGCCGTTGGCCGGACTTCTTCGCTGTTAGTACTCGTTGCCAGTTAGCACCTCGCCGCCGGCCCGGGTGATGAGCCGGGACAGGTCGGTCATCGTGATCGTCGAGCGGATGAAGTGGACCGACCCGTCGCCGAAGACAGCCACCACGCCGCCGGAGTGGAAGCTGTATAGCTCGTTGTCGTTGGTGCAGTTCATCGCACAGGGGCCGAGCCGGGAGGAGCCGTCGGCCTTGGCCCCGGTCGGGGCGATCAGGTTGTTGCGGTCGGCCCAACTGGCGGCCGTGTTGGCGCGGTGGGCGTTGATCTGCCGGCCCATCCGGTACAGCCCCGGCCGGCCGGCGTCCTCGCCGAGGGCGATGGTGTTCGAGGTGCCGTCGGTCACGTCGGCGAACCGCAGCCGCAGGTTGGTCTGCATCATCCCGTTGATGTTGCCCGGGGACGGGGAGACGAACCCGCCGTTGATTGCCCCCTGGGCGATGCGGGTCAGTGGGGTGTAGTCGGTCACGGACGCTGTCCACGGGCCGGCCGGGTTGGTCGAGGGCGGGGCGGCGTCCATCCGGTCGCCGGGGGCGGACGGGCACATCATGACCTTGAGCTTCGGGGCCACGGCCGGCTGGTTCTCCGGCGCGTTCCAGTTGCGGTCCCACCGGTACAGGTTGGCCACGTTCTGCTGCTCGACGAACGGCAACAGGAACATGCCCCACCCGTGCAGGTTGGCCCAGCCAGGGTTGAACGGCTGGCTGGTGGCCGCCGGCGGGAAGTGATTGTTCGTGTCGTGGTAGTTGTGCAGGGCCAGGCCGAGCTGCTTGCAGTTGTTGGTGCAGCTCATGCGGGCGGCGGCCTCGCGGACCTTCTGGACGGCCGGCAGCAAGAGGCCAATGAGAATGGCAATGATCGCGATCACGACCAGCAGCTCGATCAGCGTGAACCCCGGTCGGGCGGGGCCGCGCGGGCTCGTCGGCATGGGCACACTCCTGCGTGTTACTTGAGGACGAACGGAGAAAGCTCGTTCGGACCGTCGGCGACCGTCGCCTTCAGGCCGGACGTTTTGGGGTTGGCGTAGCGGCCGCCGAGGCGGTCCCCACCGGTGTCGGCGTCGCCGCCGATGGCCGAGGATGACTCCGGCCAGACCACGGTCACGGCGTACTCGCCGGCCGGGGCGCCGTCGCCCTCGGTGTAGGTACTCAGGGTGAACGTGCCGTCAGGGCCGACCGTTCCGGTCGGCCGCGGTGTGTTCGGGCCGGTGTCGGCGACGGGGTGAAAGACCACCTGCGCGCGATCAGCGGACTTGCCCGCGACTGTGATCTTGCCGCGGACCGGGAAGACGGGCTTGCGATCGTCTGCCGGACCACCGCACCCGGCGACGGCGCACATCGCCAGAACCAGCGCGGCGAGCCACGGTGGGGAAGACCGAACGTGCTGCATATCGAACCGCGGTGTTGGGGAAGCGGTGCGAGTCGCCTGCCCGGCGTGGGATCCACACGCCCCGTCCGCCCCCGAATGTCTGGGAGCAGGCCGAGAGATTATAGACACATCCTTGTGCTTCTATGTAGCACAGCGACATTTTCTGGCGAAAGATCGGGCCGAATTGACAGACCAGACCGGCAAGTACCTACCTGACACGAGGTGGAAGGTGATGGGAGTCGGTTTGCGTCCGCGAGTCCCGATACACCCTCGTGTCGGGACTCGCGGACGCAAACCGACCCGCAAGCCATGCTATCCGAGGAGGCCGAAGACCGGCTCGCCTTTGACCAACTCCCGCGGCTGGTTGAGGTGGTTGTAGACGATCGTTTCCGGCTTGATGCCGACCGAGTGGTAGATCGTCGCCAGTAACTCGGTCGGGTGGACCGGGTGCTCCAGCGGGGCGCTGCCAGTCTTGTCCGACTTGCCGTGGACGTGGCCGCGCTTGATCCCGGCACCGGCGACGATAGCCGTATAGCAGTACGGCCAGTGGTCGCGGCCGTCGTCGGTGTTCAGGTTGCCGGAGGTACTGACGCCGCGGCGTGGGCTGCGGCCGAACTCGCCGACCGCGACGACCAGCGTGTCCTTGAGCAGGCCGCGCTGGTCCAGGTCCTCGACCAGCGCGGACAGGCCGGAGTCGAGCATCGGGGCGGACTGCCGCTTCATCCGGTCGGACAGGCCGACGTGGACGTCCCAGGAGTGGTTGTCGGAGTTAGCGACCTTCGGCCAGTTGACCTCGACGAACCGGGTGCCGGCCTCGACCAGCCGGCGGGCCAAGAGGCAGCACTGGCCGAACGTGTTCTTGCCGTAGCGTTCCCGGGTCTCGGCCTTCTCTTTCGTCAGGTCGAACGCCTCGCGGGCGCGGCCGGAGAGGACCAGCCCCAGCGCCTTGCCGTAGTACGAGTCGAGGTCGTACTTGCCGACCGCCTGCTCCAGCATCGGCATCCCCTCGGCGACCGTCTCGCGGAGGGTGGCGCGGCGTTGCATCCGGGCGGGGGAAAGTTCTTCGCGCAACACCAGGTCATCGACCTTGATGCGGTCCATCTTGGCCATGTCCATGTCGTCGCCGGTCGGGTAGAGCAGGTACGGATCGTACGCCTTGCCCAGGAACCCGGCGGAGCCGCCCTTGCCGACGACGTTGGACTCCTGCAACGGACGCGGCATCATCACGAACGGCAGCATGGGGACTTCGGGCGGCTTGAACTTGATGATGTTCGAGCCGAGGGTCGGGAAGTCCTTCGGGCTGGGCGGCTCCAGTTGCCCGGACGCGGATACCTTGTCCGTGGTGTACCCGGTGAGCATCTGGTAGATGGCCGCGGTGTGGTTGAACAGCCCGTTGGGGGTGTAGCTCATCGACCGGATCAGGGTCGTCTTGTCGAGCACCTGGGCGATTTTCGGCAGCAGCTCCGTGACCTGTGTGCCCGGGAGCTTGGTCGGGATCGGCTTGAAGACGCTCTTGACCGAATCCGGGACATTATCCTTGGGATCCCAGAGGTCGAGATGGCTGGGGCCGCCCTGGAGGTAAATCAGGATGACGCTCTTGGCCTTACCGAACCCCTTTCCGCCCGAGGCGGGGACCGGGGCGTTCTCGGTGGCGCGGAGCACGCCCGGCAGGGAGAGCCCGGCCAGGGACAATCCGCCGATGCGGAGCAGATCGCGGCGGGTGAGCCCGTCGCAGGTGTCACGGCCGACGAACCCGGGGATCACGAGCATCGCTGGTCTCCGGCGAGGGCGGTTGCGGGTGGGGAACCCGTCTTGGCAGGGGCGGAGTTTACCACCACAAACTGTAAACCGGAATACGGGCGGGGGCAAAGGATTTCTTTCCCGGGTCTGTAGCCGGCCAGGCCGCACGAATCCCAGCGGCCAGGACGGCCGCGGTCCAAGGATTGGCGGAAAACCTTTGCCAGCCTGCCCCGTCGGATGGTAAAGTACACCTCCCACCAGACCGTTTCCGTCGCCGCCTCGCTCCCTCCCCGACGCCGAGGTCCGTCGATGCCCCGATTGGCGTTGATGCTTCTCCCCGCTGGACTGATCGTCGCGGTTGGCACCGCCGCCGATCCGGTTCCGCCTGCCGGCAAGATCAGCTACTTCAAGGACGTCCGCCCGATCTTCCAGCAGCACTGCCAGGGCTGCCACCAGCCGGCCAAGCCCGGCGGCAGCTACGTCATGACCGAGTTCGCCGGCCTGCTCAAGCCCGGCGAGAGCGGCAACCCGGGCGTCGTCCCGGGCAACCTTACGGACAGCCACCTGCTTGCCCTGGTCACGGTCAAGGACGGCAAGGCCGAGATGCCCCGAGATCGCGAGCCGCTAAAGCCGGTCCAGGTCGAGACCATCACACGCTGGATCCGGGAAGGGGCGGCCGACGACACCCCGGCGTCCGCGAAGGGGGCGCTCATCGACGCCGAGCACCCACCGGTGTACCGCGCGCCACCGGTCATCACGTCGGTCGCGTACTCCCCGGACGGCAAGCTCCTGGCCGTTACGGGCTACCACGAAATCCTGTTGCACGACGCCGCCAGTCCTGGCAGCCCGGCCCGGCTGATCGGCATGTCCGAGCGGGTGCAGTCGATCGCGTTCTCGCCCGACGGCAAGTTCCTTGCGGCCGCGGCCGGCGACCCGGGACGGTTCGGCGAGGTCCAGGTCTGGGACGTGGCGAAGCGCGAACTGAAGCTGTCCGTCCCGGTGACGTTCGACACGGTGTATGGTGTGAGTTGGTCGCCGGACGGCACGGCGGTGGCGTTCGGCTGCGCCGACAACACGGTGCGGGCGGTGGACGCGTTCACCGGTAAGCAAGTACTCCAGATGGGCACACACTCCGACTGGGTACTCGACACCGCGTTCAGCCGGGACGGCCAGCACCTCGCGTCGGTCGGCCGGGACATGAGCATGAAGCTGACGGAAGTCGCGACGCAACGGTTCGTCGATAACGTGACGAGCATCACCCCTGGGGCGCTCAAGGGCGGGCTGATGGCGGTGGATATCCGCCCGAAGACGCCAGGCAGGTGGCTCCAGGTGCGGCCCAACGACACGCCGAACGCGCCCCGCAAGCTCTACGACGAGATGCTTGTGGCCGGCTCGGATGGGATGCCGCGGCTGTACAAGATGCACCGCGAGGATAAGCAGCGCGTCATCGGAGACGATGCCAACCGGGTCAAGGAGTACGAGTCGATGCCCGGTCGGGTGTCAGGCGTGGCGTTCGACCGGGACGGCCGGCGGTTTGCGGCGGCCAGTAGCCTCGACGGCAAGGGCGAGGTGCGCGTCTACGACGTGTCCAGCGGTCAGAAGGTGGTGCTGGAGATGGTGACTGGCCCGGCATACGCGGTGGCCTGGCACCCGCAGGGGACGGTGATCGCGTCGGCCGGGTTCGACGGCCGGGTGTGGCTGCACGACCCGGCGACCGGCAAGCTGGTGAAGGAGTTCATCGCGGTTCCGTACGCCCCGGACCGCATCCCGCTGGCGCGGGCAGATTGAGCAATGTAGTAGGCACACTCTGTGTGCCGTAGAAGTCAAAACAGCACACAGAGTGTGCCTACTACACTACACGACAGCTCCGAGACTCCGACATGACCCGATACCTCTCCCTCGCCGCGGTGATCGCTCTTGCCGTCCCGGCCTTCGCCGCGGACCCGGTCGAGAAGTTGACTGACGGAGCGAAGGTCGCCCGGATCGCCGTCCACCCGGCGAAGGTGGACGTCACCAACCCGTTCGCCTACGCGCAACTCCTCGTCACCGCACACCTGGAGAACGGCGACGTACTCGACGCCACCCGACTGGCAAAGGTCGTCGCGCCGAAGTTCGTCAAGGTGTCCGCCGCACGGCAGGTCCGGCCGGCCGCCGACGGCTCGGGGAGCCTGACCATCTCCCTCGCCGGGAAGACCGTCGAGGTTCCGCTGACCGTCTCCGGGCAGAAGGTCACGCCGACCGTCAACTTCGTGCGCGACGTGGAGCCGGCGATGTCCAAGATGGGCTGCAACGCGGGCACCTGCCACGGTGCGGCCCAGGGCAAGGCCGGGTTCAAGCTGTCGCTGCGCGGATACGACCCGCTATTCGACCACCGGTCGCTGACCGACGACCTCGAAGGGCGACGCTTCAACCGCGCCGCCCCCGAGCGGAGCCTGATGTTGATGAAGCCGGCCGGTGCGGTGCCGCACGTGGGCGGCGTCACGTGCTCGCCGGGCGAGCCGTATTACGAACTGCTCCGGTCCTGGATCGGCGACGGGGTAAAGCTCGATCTGTCCACCCCGCGGGTGACGGCCATCCAGGTCCTCCCGAGCGAGGTCACGGTCCCGCTGCCCGGCATGAAGCAGCAGTACGCGGTGATCGCCACCTACGCCGACGGCTCGAAGCGCGACGTGTCGGCGGAGGCGTTCGTCGAGAGCAGCAACACCGAAGTCGCCACGGTGGACAAGACTGGCCTGATGACCGCCGTCCGCCGCGGCGAGACGACCATGCTCGCCCGGTACGAGGGGGCATACGCGGCGAGCGTGGTCGTCGTGATGGGCGACCGCACCGGGTTCGCCTGGGCCGCTCCGCCGCGAAACAACTGGATCGACGAGTTGGTGGACGCGAAGCTCCAGAAGATGAAGATCCTGCCGAGCGGACTCTGCGACGACTCCGACTTCGTTCGGCGGGTCCACATCGACCTGACCGGCCTGCCGCCGACGGCGGACGAGGTTCGCAAGTTCCTCGCCGACACCCGGCCGGCGAAGCAGAAGCGCGACGAGTTGATCGACCGGCTGACCGGGTCGGAGGCGTTCGTTGATCACTGGACGAACAAGTGGGCGGACCTGTTGCAGGTGAACCGCAAGTTCCTCGGTGACCCGGGCGCGAAGGCGCTGCGCGACTGGATCAAGAACGCAGTCGCCACGAACATGCCTTACGATAAGTTCGCCCGCGACGTGCTGACCGCGACTGGGTCGAACGTGGCCAACCCGCCGGCGTCGTACTACAAGGTGCTGCGGACCCCGGACGCGGTGATGGAGAACACGACCCAGTTGTTCCTGGCGATCCGGTTCAATTGCAACAAGTGCCACGACCACCCATTCGAGCGGTGGACCCAGGACCAGTACTACGAGTTGGCGGCGTATTTCGCCCAGGTGGACCGCCAGGAGGACCCGAAGTACAAGGGTCAGAAGATCGGCGGCACCGCGGTCGAGAAGCCGCTGCCTCTGGCGGAGGTCATCGTCGATGGCAAGATCGGCGAGGTCAAGCACGACCGCACTGGGGAAGTGACGGCCCCGAAGTTCCCGTTCACCCACGCGGGCCTGCCGGCGAAGACCCTGCCGCGGCGGACCCAGGTGGCGGACTGGATCACGTCGAAGGAGAACCCGTACTTCGCCAAGAGCTACGTCAACCGCATCTGGAGCTACCTGCTCGGCGTCGGGGTCATCGAACCGGTGGACGACATCCGGGCCGGCAACCCGCCGACCAACCCCGAACTGCTCGACCGACTGACGAAGGAGTTCGTGGCGAGCGGTTTTGACACGCGCAAGCTGATCGGCACGGTGTGCAAGAGCCGGACCTACCAGCTTTCGATCGCGACGAACAAGTTCAACAAAGACGACGAGATCAACTACAGCCACGCGCTGCCGCGGCGGCTGCCGGCGGAGGTGCTCTTCGACGCGATCCACCGGGCGACCGGGTCGGCCGCGAAGCTGCCGGGGCTGCCGGCGGGGGCGCGGGCGACTCAGTTGCTAGACAGCAACGTCGAGCTGCCGGGCGGGTTCCTGGAACTGTTCGGCAAGCCAGCCCGCGAGTCCGCGTGCGAGTGCGAGCGGTCGAACACGATGATGCTCGGGTCCGTCATGGCGATGGTCAACGGCCCAATCATCGCCGAGGCGATCAAGGACCAGTCCGGTCACATCGCGAAGTTCACCGCGGCGACCCCGGACGACGCGAAGGTGGTCGAGGAAGTCTACCTGTCGGTCTTAAACCGCTTCCCGACGGCGAAGGAGAAGGAACTGGGCGTCGTGGCGGTCCGGGCGGCGGACAAGGACCACGCCACCATGTCCGCGGCGTACTACAAACGGCTGGCGGCATACCACGAATACCGAATCGCCCTGGACGAGAAGCAGATCGCCTGGGAGGCGGGCCTGCGGGCCCAGAAGCCGACCGAGTGGGTAATGCTCACACCGACGCGGGCGAACTCCCGCAACGGGGCGACCCCGGCGGTCGCCAAGGCCGGGGCGACCATGACGATTCAGAAGGACGGGTCGGTCCTCGTCTCCGGCAAGACTGGGACGGTGGACATCTACAACGTGCAGGCCGAGGCGAAGCTCAAGGGGGCGATCACGGCGGTCCGCCTGGAGGCGCTCGCGGACCCGAGCTTGCCCAAGAAAGGCCCCGGTCGGTCCGAGAACGGAAACTTCGTACTCAACGAACTGCGGGTCCAGGCCCGGCCACTGGAAAAGGCCGATGAGAAGCCGAAGCCGGTGAAGCTGACGAAGGCAAACGCGACATTCGAGCAAGGCGGGTTCCCGGCGGCCAACGCGATCGACACCAACCCGGCGAGCGGGTGGGCGATCATGGGCGGCGTCGGCAAGGACCAGGCCGCCGGGTTCGCGTTCGAGAAGCCAGTGGAGGTCTCCGAAGGTATCGCGCTGACGGTCGTGTTCGATCAGCGGTTCGGGACCAACCACACGATCGGCAAGTTCCGGCTGTCGGTAACGACCGACCCGAACCCGAAACTGACGCCGCCGGTGCCGCCCGAGGTGGCATCGATGCTGGCGATGCCGGCCGACAAGCGGACGCCGGAGATGAAGGCAAAGCTGCGGGATCTGTACCTGGAGCAGGACAAAGAACTGGCCCGCCTGAAGGCGGAGACGGCCGACCCGCCGCCGGCCGACCCGCGGGTACTCGGGGCACAGGACCTGGTCTGGGCGCTCATCAACAGCCCGGCGTTCCTGTTCAACCACTAGCCGACCGGGCCGTCGTCGGGGAGATCGGATGGGTTTGCCCGAGCCGGACCTCAACCCGCCGTTCCTCTCCGGGGTCCGGTCTGCCGCGGACCCCGACTTCCCGGTCAAGTACACGCGCCGGGCCGAGCGGAAGCTGTTCTGGACGATCGTCAACTCCGAGGCGATTACGGGCGGGGGTGTGCGGTTCGTCGTCCGCGAGCCGGGCGACCCGCCGCAGATCCTGTACTGCGACGTCTCGTCCCTCGACCCGGGCGAGTACTGGGTAAGCAAGTTCGGCCGGGTCCACGTCGCGGTCGCCCAAGACTCGGAAACACTCCTGGCCGGTTACGTCCTGGACTGCCGGTCGTTCCCGCCGGGGCCGGCGATGTTCTTCTTCCGGGAGGAACGGGAAGGGGTATTCGCCGCCGCCACGCACCCGGGGCGGTTCACGCTCTCCCTCGACCGGCTGGGTCGGGTGCAGCCCGACTTGGTGATGCCCGCCGGGCTGTTCACCCGCTCGGAGACCGCGTTCCTCAAGGTGACGTCCCTATTCGGCTCCCAGCCCGACGACACGGGCTGGATCGCCCGGTGGTTCGGCCCGCACGACCCGGACGGTCAGACCGAGGCGATCGAGGCGATCGCGGAGCGGCTCTGGAAGGGGGCGAGCAACCCGGCCGGGGTGGTGTCGGCCGAGCCGGTCGTGGTCGCGGCAGACTCGGAAGTCCTCGACAACGTGACGCTGCTGCGGCTGCC
>DATLIF010000399.1:0-9651 GCA_035539575.1 Fimbriiglobus sp.
GTCCAGTCCGCCCCGGGCGGCGAACTCCCACTCGGCCTCGGTCGGCAGCCGCTTGCCGGCCCACTTGGCGTAGGCGATGGCGTCGTCCCACGAGACCTGCACGACCGGGTGGTCGTCCAGGTCTCCTGGGACGATGCGGTCGCGTACGCGACGTGGGCCGGGAAGCGGCTGCCGACCGAGGCCGAGTGGGAGTTCGCCGCCCGCGGCGGGCTGGACGACAGGCCCTACGCCTGGGGGGACGAGAAGCCCGGGGCCGGCGGCAAGTGGCAGTGCAACATCTGGCAGGGAGAGTTCCCGCACGCGAACCACAAGGCCGACGGATTCGAGCGGACCGCCCCGGTGAAGTCGTTCGACCCGAACGGGTACGGGCTGTACGACGTGGCCGGCAACGTCTGGGAGTGGTGCGCCGACTGGTACGACCGGGAACTACACGGGCGGCGGACCGGCAAGGTGACGGTCAACCCGACCGGCCCGGACAGGACCAACGACCCGTTGCACCCGTTCGAGCCGCGGCGCGTCCAGAAGGGCGGGTCGTTCCTGTGCGCCGACAGCTACTGCACGCGCTACCGGCCCAGCGCCCGCCACGGGTGCAGCCCGGACACCGGCATGTCCCACGTCGGGTTCCGCTGCGTGAAGTCGAAAGACTGAGCCGGCGTCCGCCCGCAGTGCTCATTCAGGACGACCGACCGTCACCTCATCGGTCACCGATCAACCTATTAGTGTGCGTGCAAACGACAGTTTGGTTCCTCTTATTGCCTGTCCGAACATCTCTTTTTTTGTCATACTGCGATCCCCTGATACCAGACTCTAGTCATGTCGCCCCGTTGCCCACGCGGGAGGAGTAGTCATGCGGCGATGGTCTCAAGTGTCGGTGGTCCTTGCCGTAGCGGTCGGCACCGCGGCAGGATGGCTGGCTGCGACCGGCGGCACGTCCCGGCCGGCGGTCGCCCAGGATAGGTCACGCCCGGGCGGCGACGGACCTGCTTCAACCATGCCCGACCGGACGGTCCTGCCGATCCCGGAACCGAAGCTCGCCCCGATCACCGAGATCGACGCCCGAAAGGCGAAGGCCCCGACGCCGTTCCAGGTAACAGCCCCGAAGGGGGCCCCGAATGTTGTGATTGTCCTGATCGACGACATGGGCTTCGGCCAGAGCAGCGCATTCGGCGGCCCGATCCACATGCCGACGTGCGAGAAACTGGCCAACAACGGGCTACGCTACAACCGGTTCCACACCACGGCGCTTTGCTCCCCGACCCGCATCGCCCTGCTCACCGGCCGCAACCACCACTCGTGCAACATGGGGTCGATCACCGAGACGGGCACCGCGTTCCCCGGGAACACGGGCGTGCGACCGAACAACATCGCCCCGCTCGCCGAGATACTGCGCCTGAACGGGTACAGCACGGCCGCCTTCGGCAAGTACCACGAGTGCCCGGTCTGGGAGGTCAGCCCGTCCGGCCCGACCGACCGGTGGCCGACCCGCTCCGGGTTCGACAAGTTCTACGGCTTCATCGGCGGCGAGACAAACCAGTGGGCCCCGCTGATCTACGACGGCCTGACCAAGGTCGAGACGCCGAAGAACCCGAACTACCACTTCACCACCGACATGACCAACCAGGCGATCGCCTGGACCAAGTACCAGAAGGCGCTGACGCCGGACAAACCGTTTTTCGTGTACTTCGCCCCCGGCGCGACCCACGCCCCGCACCACGCGCCCAAGGAGTACATCGACAGGTACAAGGGCAAGTTCGACCACGGCTGGGACAAGCAGCGGGAGATCACGCTGGCCGCCCAGAAGAAGCTCGGCGTCGTCCCGGAGAACGCCCCGCTCGCCCCGAAGCCCGAGGCGATCAAGGACTGGGACAAGCTGACGGCCGACGAACGGAAGCTGTTCGCCCGCCAGATGGAGGTGTTCGCCGGGTTCGGCGAACACACCGACCACGAGATCGGCCGGCTGGTGCAGTCGCTAGAGGGGATGGGCGAACTCGACAACACCCTGTTCCTCTACCAGGTCGGGGACAACGGCGCGAGTGCCGAGGGGACGATGAACGGGTTGCTCAACGAGATGACCTACTTCAACGGCGTGCCGGAAAAGGCGGAGGACATCCTCAAGCGGATCGACGACCTGGGCGGGCCGAACTCCTACGGCCACTACGCGGCCGGGTGGGCGGTCGCCGGCTGCACGCCGTTCACCTGGACCAAGCAGGTGGCGGCGAACTTCGGCGGGACGCGCAACCCGCTGGTCGTCCACTGGCCGAAGGGGATCAAGGCGAAGAACGAGGTGAGGAGCCAGTTCCACCACGTCATCGACGTGGCCCCGACGGTCCTGGAGGCGTGCGGCCTGCCGGAGCCGAAGTCGGTCAACGGCGTCGTGCAGCGGCCGATCGAGGGGGTGAGCATGGCCTACACTTTCGAGGACGCGAAGGCGAAGGACCGGCACACCACGCAGTACTTCGAGATCTTCTGCAACCGGGCGATCTACCACGATGGCTGGGTCGCCGCGACCGTCCACATCGCCCCGTGGGAACGCAAGCCGCGGGTAGACTCCTTCGACAGGGACAAGTGGGAGCTTTACAACGTCAACGAGGACTTCAGTCAGGCGAAGAACGTGGTGGCCGATCACCCGGAGAAGCTCAAGGAATTGCAAGCGCTGTTCGCGAAGGAGGCGGTCAAGTATCACGTCTACCCGCTCGATGACCGGCGCGAGGAGAGATTCAACGCCGCGTTGGTGGGCAGGCCCGACCTGATGCAGGGTCGCACGTCGCTGA
Organism: Fimbriiglobus sp.; assembly: GCA_035539575.1. Lineage (GTDB taxonomy): Bacteria > Planctomycetota > Planctomycetia > Gemmatales > Gemmataceae > DASSAT01. Next base: position 2,772 of record DATLIF010000399.1, read on the forward strand.
GCGTCTACGAGGGCATGACCGGGATGATGGAGAACGTGTTCATCAACACCAAGAACCGGTCGCACACGATCACAGCGGAGGTCGATGTCCCGGAGAAGGGGTGCGACGGGGTGATCCTGTGCCAGGCCGGGTGGTTCGGCGGGTGGAGCCTCTACACGAAGGGCGGGAAGGCGAAGTACTGCTACAACTGGGTCGGCCTGGAGCGGTACACGGTCGCGGCCGACAAGCCGCTCCCGGCCGGTAAGGTGACGATCCGGTACGAGTTCGCCTACGACGGCGGTGGCCCCGGCAAGGGCGGCACGGGGACGATCTTCGTCAACGGCGAGAAGGTCGCCGAGGGGCGGATCGGGAACACCAACGCGAACGTTTTCTCGGCCGACGAGACGGCGGACGTGGGCGTGGACGAGGGCACCCCGGTGACGGACGACTACAAGGCGAGCGAGAACAGGTTCACCGGGAAGATCCGCAAGGTGACCATCGAGTTGAAGCCGCAGCCGGCGGATGCGCCGACCCCGAAGACGCCGACGCGGGATTAAGGCCCACTCCTGGCGAACGGCCGGCATACGCCGGCCGTTCGCCTCACTGGAAGGTGATTTCACCGATGTCGGGGTCGGGCGGTGCGTTCGCGGCCGACAGTTGTTACCCCCATGAGAGGGCGCAACGACCTGGCGGCCGAATCCGTTCGACCCGCCGGGGCGGTCGGGATACCTTACCCGGACACCGTCCGTATGAACCTGCCCGGACCTGCCATGTCCCGCAACCCCAGCGTCCTGATCACCGGCGCCTCGGGCGAGATCGGCCACGGGCTGATCGAGCGGCTGGCCGCCGACCGCGACCGGCCGATCATTACCCTCGACCTCAACCCGCTGGCCCCGGAGATGGCCCGGCTCGTCCGCAAGGAGTTCGTCGGGTCGATCCTCGACGCCCAACTATTAGAGCGGATCAACGCGGAGTACGAGGTGGACCGGGTGTTCCACCTGGCGGCGCTGCTCTCGACCCGCAGCGAGTTCTCCCCGGCCCTGGCCCACAAGGTTAACGTCGAGGGGACACTCAACCTTCTGGAGTTCGCCCAGAAGGAGGGCGAGTCGCACGGCCGGCCGGTGGTCTTCTTCTACCCCTCGTCGATCGCCGCCTACGGGCTGCCCGACCTCGCCACCAAGGAGACGGCCGGGAAGGTGGCCGAGGATCTGTACAACGTGCCGACCACCATGTATGGGGCGAACAAGCTCTACTGTGAGCACCTGGGGCGGTACTACGACCATCACTACAAGCAACTCGGGGCCGGCGGCCCGGCCGGGATGGTGGACTTCCGGTGCATTCGCTTCCCGGGGCTGATCTCGGCGGTGACGGTGCCGTCGGGTGGCACGTCCGACTACGCCCCGGAGATGATCCACGCCGCCGCCGTGGGCCAGCCGTACGCGTGCTTCGTACGGCCGGACGCCCGCATCCCGTTCATGGCGATGCCGGACGCGGTGGAGGCCGTCTTGCGGCTGGTTGCGGCACCCAAGGCGAAGTTGACCCGCTCGGTGTACAACGTCGGGTCGTTCGCCCCGTCGGCGGCGGAGGTCGCGGCCATCGTCCGAACGGCATTCCCGCGGGCGGAAGTCACCACGGCGGTGGACGAGAAGCGTCAGCGGATCATCGACACCTGGCCGGCGGACGTGGACGATTCGGCCGCCCGGCGGGACTGGGACCATGCCCCGCGGTTCGGGCTGGAAGCAGCGTTCGGCGAATACCTGATCCCGACCATCCGAGGGCGGTACGCTGACACCCGGGCGAGAGATCAGGTCCAGTAGGCGGCGTAAGGCCAGTTAAATGAGAGATTTTAGAAATAAATGAAAAGTTGGGTGATCGCAGAGTGTGACATTGACGCAATTACTGAGACATCGTAAATTCGTTGTTTGGGGTGCAACGGCGCCCTTAATCTGATGCCACTCCAATTGCCACGTTGGACTGGCTCATTCGGGAGGGGATCATGTTCGCCCGTTCTCCGGCAACGCTGCGCAAACCCTCGACCTGGGGGAGTTGCGTACTCGCTGTCATCGGCTTGTTGATAGCCGACGGAACAGCTCACGGAGGGTATGAGGTCCGTACCTTCGACATTACGTACTCCAACACCTATGCCGACGGCGTAAACTACGGCACAGTCCAGGTCGAATCGTACGACGGGGTTGGGGCCAGTGGTGGAGGTCTTGAAGCCGGCCGGGTGAAGTTCACCGTCACCGCCAACCGGTTGCCCATCTACGGCGACACGAGCGGACAGAACTTCGGCTGGGGGTCCTTCGCGTTCAACACGCTGTTGAACATCGACCTGCAAATGGGAGTGAACCTCGTCAACCTGGATCCGACCGCCACACTTCACAAGAACAAGTCGGTGGAGCCCACGTTGGACGAGAATCGGAACTACTCCCAGTATGGGTGGTTCGACTGGGTACTGAGCTGGACCCCGAGCACCCAGCAAGATTACTTCAGCTTCGAGATCGATACGGGCAACGACAGCCTGGCTCACGTCGCCAACTTTGTCCAACTCAGCCGCACGTCGAAGGATCTCAACAGCGCGGCGGCGGGGGACGGGATGCTCTACGCGGGTCACATTATGGGCTACGGCGCTTCGCCGGGAAGCCACAAGGTCGGGGCCAACGCCCCGCCCGCGGTCCCGGCCCCGCCGACGGTCATCCTGGCCGGGATCGGCATGCTCGGATTCGGCGGCTGGGCCCGGCTGCGCCGGAAGTTCGCCGCGGCCGCGTAGCAACAACCGGGTCGGAAGCGACTCCAAACCCACCCCGGCGAGTTTCTCGCCAGGGTGGGTGTTTTTAATCCGTCTGGCCGTTGCAATCGCCGCGGTTTGATGGTCCACTTCAGCCCATGACCACCCCCGCGCCTCGCCTCGCGTCCCTGGACCAGTTCCGCGGCTACACGGTCCTGGGAATGTTCTTCGTGAACTTCGTCGGCGGGTACAAGGAGATCCCCGCCGTCTTCCACCACCACCACACCTACTGCAGCTACGCCGACACGATCATGCCGCAGTTCCTGCTGGCGGTCGGGTTCGGCATGCGGCTGTCATTCCTCCGACGCAGTGAGCGTGAGGGGACCTTCGCCGCACTTCGACACATCGCCGTACGTTGCCTGGGGCTGATCCTGCTGGGCGTCGTCGTGTACCACCTGACCGGCAACTACAAGACGTGGGAGGAGTTGACCGCCGCGGCCGCCTCGCCCGGCGAGTTCCTGCTGAACACGATCAAGCGCGGGCCGTTCGAGGCGCTGGTCCACATCGCGGCGACGGGCCTGTGGGTACTGCCGGTGATCGCGGCCCCCGGGTGGGTGCGGGCGCTGTTCGGCGTTGCGTCAGCCGGGCTGCATGTCTGGCTGTCGTTCGCCGGGTACTATGTGTGGAACCTGACCCCGCCGGCCGGCATTGACGGCGGGCCGCTAGGGTTCATGACCTGGGCGGTCCCGCTGGTCGTCGGGACACTCGCCTACGACTGGGTGGCGAGTGAGGGCCGGCCGCTGCCGAAGGTGATCGCCCTCGGGGCAGCGCTGATGGCGGTCGCGTACTGGCTGTCGCTGAAAAGCCCGCAGTTCAGCCCGCCGTTCGTCAAGCCGGCCGAGCCGTACTCGACGGAGCGCTGGCTCGCCGACATGAGCTACTACTGGTCGATGAGCCAGCGGGCCGGGACCGTGACGTACACGACGTTCGCCGCCGGGTTCGGGCTGTGGGTGTACGCGGCGTTCCTGATCGCCTGCGACTGGTACGGGCTGCGGTGGGGGTTCCTGGACTTGCTCGGCCGGCACGCCCTGGCCGGGTACGTCATCCACGGCATGGTGGACGGGGCGGTGTCGCCGTTCGTACCGAAGGACTCGCCGTGGTGGTGGGTGCTGACCGGGTTCCTGATCTATCTGGGCCTCATCACGGTTTTCCTGCGCTACCTGGACAAGAACAAATACTACCTGAAGTTGTGAACTGGTTGCCCGCCGGGCGGGCGTGCGGTTCCAGTTGTACCGGACCTGGGGCCGGCACCAGTTCCGCACTCCGCGGGGCCGGGTGGTCGGCTCCGGTGTGGCCACTACGATGACGGTAGACCTCCCGCCGTCATCGTTCGCCGCGACCATGAGCACGAGCACGACCTCCGCCACCAATCCCAAAGGCCCGCGCGTCTACCTCCCCGGGACCACACCAGGTGCCTGGGCCACGACGTATCTCGGGTCCACCGTCGGCCACAAGGTGATGACCGCCCTGACCGGCCTCGGGCTGGCCGGGTTCGTCGTCTTCCACATGATCGGCAACCTGAAACTCCTGCCCGGCGGCCCGGAGAGCCGCGAGGCGATCAACGCCTACGCCGCCTTCCTCAAGCACGACCTCGGATTGCTGTTGTGGATCGCCCGCGGCGGTCTGCTGGTGATCTTCGTGCTACACGTCGCCACGGCCCTGCGGCTGAAGTCGAAGTCCGCGACCGCCCGGCCGGTCCCGTACTACCACCAGCGGACCGCCCAGGCCGGGCTGGCGTCCCGGACCATGCTCTCGACCGGGCTGGTGATTCTCGCGTTCGTGCTGTTCCACATGGCCCACTACACGTTCGCCTGGGTCCACCCGGTGCAGGCCCCGGACGGCACCTGGACGAACTACCTCGCCCTGATCGACGAGAAGGGCCGGCACGACGTCTACGCGATGATGGTCGCCGGCTTCTCGACGCCGTGGATCGCGGTCCTGTACCTCGTCGCGCAGGCGGTGATCGCGGTCCACCTGTCGCACGGGATCAGGAGCAGCCTGCAAACCCTCGGGCTGGTCGGCCGGCGGTTCAGCCTGGTTGCGCGGTGGCTGGGCTACGCCGTCGCGCTGACCGTGCTGGCCGGCAACAGCGCCATCGTCCTGGCCGTCTGGGCCGGGATTGTCAGATAAGGTTCCCGACATGAAGCTCGACGCAAAGGTGCCGCCCGGTCCGCTGGCCGAGAAGTGGATCGCCTACAAGCGCAACCAGAAGTTGGTCAACCCGGCCAACAAGCGCAAGTTCTCGGTGATCGTGGTCGGCACCGGGCTGGCCGGGGCGTCCGCGGCCGCGACGCTGGCGGAGCTGGGCTACGAGGTGTCGGCGTTCTGCTTCCAGGACTCGCCGCGGCGGGCCCACAGCATTGCCGCCCAGGGCGGGATCAACGCCGCCAAGAACTACCAGAACGACGGCGACTCGGTCTGGCGGCTGTTCTACGACACCCTCAAGGGCGGCGACTTCCGGTCCCGGGAGGCGAACGTCCACCGGCTCGCCGAGGTGTCGGTGAACATCATCGACCAGTGCGTGGCGCAGGGCGTGCCGTTCGCCCGCGAGTACGGCGGCCTGCTGGAGAACCGCAGCTTCGGCGGCGCCCAGGTCAGCCGGACGTTCTATTGCCGCGGCCAGACCGGCCAGCAACTGCTGCTCGGGGCGTATCAGGCGCTCAGCCGACAGGTCGGCAACGGCAACGTGGCGATGCACTCGCGGACGGAGATGCTGGACCTGGTCGTGATCGACGGCCGGGCGCGGGGGATCGTCACCCGCCACCTCGTCACCGGTAAGATCGAGTCCCACTCGGCCGACGCGGTTGTGCTGGCGACCGGCGGGTACTCGAACGCCTACTTCCTGAGCACCAACGCCGTCGGGTGCAACGTCACCGCCGCGTACCGGGCGTACAGGCGCGGGGCCGCGTTCGCCAACCCGTGCTACACACAGATCCACCCGACCTGCATCCCGGTGTCCGGCGACCATCAGTCGAAGCTCACGCTGATGAGCGAGAGCCTCCGCAACGACGGCCGGGTGTGGGTGCCGAAGAACGTTGCGGACGTCGGCAAGCATCCATCGCAGATCGCCGAGGCCGACCGCGACTACTACCTGGAACGGAAGTACCCCAGTTACGGCAACCTCGCCCCGCGTGACATCAGCAGCCGGTCGGCCAAGCAAGTCTGCGACGAGGGCCTGGGCGTCGGCCCGGGCGGCCGCGGTGTCTACCTCGACTTCGCCGACGCCATCCGCCGCCAGGGCCGCGCCAGAATCGAGCAGAAGTACGGCAACCTGTTCGACATGTACCAGCGGATCACCGCGGAGAATGCCTACGAGCGGCCGATGCGCATCTACCCGGCCCTGCACTACACCATGGGCGGGCTGTGGGTGGACTACGAGTTGATGAGCAACGTCGAGGGGCTGTTCGTCGCCGGGGAGGCGAACTTCTCCGACCACGGGGCCAACCGCCTCGGCGCGTCGGCGCTGATGCAGGGCCTGGCCGACGGGTACTTCGTCCTGCCGTACACGCTGACCAACTACTTCGCCTCGGCGAAGCAGGACCGCAAGGCCACCGACCACCCCGAGTTCAAGCGGGCCGAGGCCGAGGCCAACGAGCAGGTCAAGAAGCTCCTGGCGATCAAGGGCAAGAAGACCGCCGTCGAGTTCCACCGCGAGCTGGGCAAGCTGCTGTGGGAGAACGTCGGCATGGCGCGGACGAAGACGAGTTGCGAGCTGGCGCTCCGCAAGGTGCGCGAGTTGCGCGAGGAGTTCTGGGCGAGCGTGAACGTCCCCGGCACGGCCGACGACCTGAACGTGGCACTGGAGCGTGCCGGCCGGGTCGCGGACTTCCTGGAGTTCGGCGAGTTGCTGGCGCGGGACGCGCTGACCCGCAACGAGTCGTGCGGCGGCCACTTCCGCGAGGAGTACCAGTACCCCGACGGCGAGGCGAAGCGCGACGACGAGCACTTCCAGCACGTCGCCGCCTGGGAGTACGCCGGCCCGGACAAGGAACCCGTGCGGCACACCGAGCCGCTGGTGTCCGAGGCGGTGAAGCCGACCGTGCGCAGTTACAAGTAACCCGATTCTTGTAGGGTGGGTCGAGTCTTCGAGGCCCACCGTGTGACCGACGAAGG
>DATLIF010000400.1:0-2253 GCA_035539575.1 Fimbriiglobus sp.
TGGCTAGAGTACCACATTGACATTGTGGGGGTCACTGGTTCAAGTCCAGTAACGCCCATTCCGGCACAAAGAGCCGCACCCCAACGGGTTGCGGCTCTTTTGTTTCGTCCCTGCCGGCATCCTATTTTCGCCAGTTGACAGCCCAACTCAGTCAAACAGGGTATCAGCCCCAGAGGCGAGCAGGCCGTCGGCGTTCGGCATGGCGTGGGCGTACGTCTTCAGCGTGATCGTGGTATCGGCGTGCCCGAGCCACCGGGACATCGCCTTGACCGAGTGCCCGGCGGCGATCAAGCACGCCGCGTGGGCGTTCGCCCGCGCCACAAGCGTGCGGAACTCGGTGGCAGCGACGAGGCCGGCCTTAGTAGTCCGCGCTCCCCGGGGTGCGCGGGAAGGGGATCACGTCGCGGATGTTCGCCATGCCGCTGAGGAACAACATCACCCGCTCGAGGCCGAGCCCGAACCCGGCGTGCGGCACCGTGCCGTACCGGCGGAGGTCGAGGTACCACTGATACCCGTGCGGGTCCAGCCCCTGGTCGCGCATCCGCCCCTCGAGGACGTCGAGCCGTTCCTCCCGCTGGCTGCCGCCGATGATCTCGCCCACACCGGGCACCAGCACGTCCATCGCCCGCACCGTCCGCCCGTCGTCGTTGACCCGCATGTAGAACGGCTTCAGCGTCCGCGGGTAGTCGTAGAGTATGACCGGCCCCTTGAAGTACTCCTCGGCCAGGTACCGCTCGTGTTCGCTCTGGAGGTCGGTGCCCCACGCCACCGGGAACTCCCACGCCCGGCCCGACTTGGACAGGATCTCCACCGCCTCGGTGTACGTGAGCCGCCTGAACGGGTTGGTGAGCACACTCTCGAGTCGGTTCAGCACGTCCTTGTCGACCCGCTCCTGGAAGAACTTCATGTCCTCGGCGCAGTGCGCGAGCACGTCCCGGATGATCCGCTTGAGGAACGCCTCGGCCAGCGTCATGTTGTCGTTCAGGTCGTAGAAGGCCATCTCCGGCTCGATCATCCAGAACTCGGCGAGGTGCCGCGGGGTGTTCGAGTTCTCGGCGCGGAAGGTCGGCCCGAACGTGTACACCTTGCCCAGCGAGCAGGCGAACGTCTCGACCTGGAGTTGGCCGCTCACGGTCAGGTACGCCGGCTTGTGGAAGAAGTCCTTCGTGAAGTCCACCTTGCCCGCGGCCTTCGGCGCGTCGTCCGGGTCGATGGTCGTCACGCGGAAGAGCGCCCCGGCCCCCTCGCAGTCGCTCGCCGTGATGATCGGCGTGTGGACATACAGGAAGCCGTGGTCGTCGAAGAAGTCGTGGATGGACTTCGAGACGCGGTGGCGCAGCCGGGCGATGGCACCGAACGTGTTGGTCCGCGGGCGGAGGTGGGCGACGCCGCGGAGGAACTCGAACGTGTGCCCCTTCTTCTGGAGGGCGTAGGTTTCGGCGGGGGCGTCGCCGACCAGCTCGACGCGGCCGGCGAGCACCTCCGTCGCCTGCCCCTTGGCCGGCGACGCCTTCACCTCGCCGTCGACGGCGACGCTGGCCCCGGTGTGGAGGCGTTTGACCTCGGTCTCGTAGTTCGAGAGTTCGCCGGGGACAACGACCTGGACGTTCCCCTGGCAGGAGCCGTCGTTGAGTTCGATGAAGCTGAACCCGCCCTTGGAGTCACGGCGGGTGCGGACCCAACCCTGGAGGCGGACCTGGCGGCCGACCGCCTCGACCTTGCGGGCCTCGGCCACGGTGATCTTGTCCATGCGCTAGCTCCGGAGGGATTCACGGGCCACAGCCCCAACCGCGCACGGCTCAGCCGGCCGTTGGGGACGTTGGCCGTTTAACATAAGTACATTCCCATCGTCGCGCGGACTGATCCGCAATCGAGCCGGGCCGCCGCCCGCGACGGCGGCCCGCTCGGCGCATGCGATTTCGGCGGGCGGGGTGCGGTCGAACGGGGGGTGCGGCAGCGGCCGTTGTCCCGAGAGTACCTCCGAGGAGGTTGTGGCCCACAGCGACCTTCGGCATCACCTGCCGGATGCCGTAGAGCGGGGCCGCGTGGAGAGGTCGCTCCGCCTGCCAGGCAGCCCGCCCGGGTCAATCACGATCAACCGCGGCAAGACCGCCGACACGCTGGCCTTGACCGCCCAGTCGGACCGGAATCGGAACGCGGTTCGAGTTGAGTCCGACAACCGATGCAACCGGCGCCCCCGGAACAATCGGCGTAAAGGGCACATTCTCTCCATTTTTTCACGCGGTGGTACCT
>DATLIF010000401.1:0-3589 GCA_035539575.1 Fimbriiglobus sp.
TTCGTGTTCCCCTCGATGTTCATCCGGGTGCCCAACAGGTCCTTGGCCCGGTAGGACTTCGTGGTGGCGGCCGGCTGCCCCGGCTGGGCCGGCGTGGCGGGGGCGGCCGGCGGGGGTGGCGCCTGGGCGGCCAGGATGCCCATTCCGGCGGCCAGCACCGAGCCGGTGAACAGACTGCGCTTCAACATGGTGAGTCGCTCCTTACGGGCGATCAGATCGGGACTGAATGCCGGAGGCGACGACGCCCACGGCCGTCCCAACGGTGGCAACTCCCGTGCCTCAAACGCAGAAAGCCCGGCCGCACTGGCGGCCGGGCTTTCCGTGATCGGGTCGATCCGCGCTTACGCGACCGGCGCGGTCTCTTCCAGCGGGCGGATGTTCATCCGCCGGCTCTGGGAGTCGAAATAGACGGTCCCGTCGCACAGGGCGAACAGGGTGTCGTCCTTGGCCCGCTTGACGTTCCGGCCGGGGTGATACTTCGTCCCGCACTGCCGGACCAGGATGCTGCCGGTGGTGACGAACTCCCCGGCGTATTTCTTGATGCCGCGCCGCTGGGCGTTCGAGTCGCGCCCGTTCTTGACCGACCCCTGGCCCTTTTTGTGTGCCATGGCGTCCCGCCTCCTCTATCTACGCAACGGTCGATGTTCGCAAGAATTGTGTATTGTAACGCGGGTGGGCACGGCGACAAGGGCGCCGGCTGGTCGCTGGTCGCGAGCGTCGTACCGGGCTGACCGGGGTCAGGCGATCAGGCGATCAGGCGATCAGCACACCCGGTTTGATCGCCTGACCAGAAATGGTGAGCGCCTGACCCCGCCCGACTGATCGCCTGTAGACAAAAGTAGAGACATGCGTTGAGGTCGGGCTCGAATTCATGCGGCGAGTTAGCCGCGCAGGTCCTCCAGCAGGCTCGCCCGCACGTCGTCGCTGAGCGGGTCGCTCTCGTGGCGGTAGTCGGTCGCCTCGACGAACAGCCGCCATCGCCGCGCCGGATCGGCGAACGCGGTCCGGTCGGCCGCGGTGAAGTGGAACTCGGCCCACCGGGACAGCCCGATCAGCCGGTCGGCCACCCGGTCGGCCCGGAACCGCCCGGCGATTTCGGAGCCGTCGTCGGCCCGCAGCCCGATCCGGCCCAGCGGGACATCCCGGCGGACCGACTCCAGTGCCTTCGACGGCCGGCGGCCTGGCTCCGCTACCCACACCGCCGCGTGCAGCCGGTCGCTGCCGGGCAGGAGCTTCTCGTACCAGTCCAGCTCTGGCTGGACCGACCCGCCGGCGGCGCGGGCCACCTGGGCCAGTTCCTGGACCCGGAACCACATGGTCTGCTGGTTCTCGAACACGACGGTGACGGCCGGCCCGACCCGGACCCGCCGGCAGCGGTCCAGGTAGCGGTAGCGGCGGTCTACGGAGGTGTCTTGAAGGGCGGGGAACTCGTCCGGGGCGAACACGTCGGCCAGGGGCGCGGTCGGCATGGTGGGCTCCCGGGGTCGGGCCGCCGGTGGCCGGCCGGGTCGGGCCGGCGGCTGGTCAGGTCAGGTTCCTCTCGGCCGGTCAATAGCAGATCGCTTCCTGTCCCAATTCTTCCTCCACTACGGACGGAGCACACGGCCAACTCGTCGAACTTCACACAGTTTTCCTAATTACAGTCGTCAAAATGATGACGCCGCGCCTGACTGGCGCGGCGACACGGGAAAAACAGTCGAGTGCGGTGAAGTCAGTCCGACCCGCCGAGCGATTCGATCGCCTCCTGGCGGGACTCGTACAGCGCCCACAAAGTGTCCAGTGCGGTGGTCCGCAGCAGTTCGCGGATGCGGGGGTTGACCCCGGCCAGGACCAACTCGCTGCCGCGCTTCTTGACCAGCAGGTGACAGCGCAACAGGAACGTGATGAACGCCGACCCGAAGTACCGCACGCCCTCCAGGTCCACGATCAGGTGCGACGGTGGGTCGTCCCGTAGCGGGGCGAGGACCAGGTCGGCGGCCGGCTGGACCAGGTTATCCGGAAGCTGCTCGACCTCCGGCGACGGGACGATGACCGCCACGTCGCCGTGCCGCTTGACCTGGAAGTACTCGTTCGCCAGCGGGGCGGTGGTATCAGGAGGCATTTCGGACCAATCCTTACTCTTGTGGGAGGCGATCCGCCCACCACAGGGTATTCTGGCCCGCAGGGTGAATCAAGCGCCGAGAGCGGATGTGAAGTCGCGGTAACGGCCTGGGTCGCGGCCGGACTCCTGGGGCCGTGGCCGTCTTCCTCATAGCTTCCTCATTGCCGGTCGGTTAACTTTCGGCGTTCATCCTATCCCTTGACATGGAGCATTCCTTGACGCCCAACCTCCGCCTTGCGGCCCGGCTCGTCGGCCTGGGCCTGTTCGCGGTCGCCCTCGGCTGCGGCCAGTCCAGTTCGAACCCGCCGCCGGCCAAGGTCCAGCCGGCCGCGGTCGCCGTCGCCCCGACCGACGGCAAGGGACTCTTCGAGGCCCACTGCGCCAACTGCCATGCCGCCGGCGACATCCCCCGCAAGGGCAAGGGCAAGGCCCCGGACCTGACCCACGTCGGGACCGAGGCGGACCACACCGCCGAGTGGATCGCCGAGCACATCCGCAACCCGAAGGGACACAAACCCTCCTCGAAGATGCCGGAGTTCGAGACTAAACTCAAGCCCGAGGAGATCAAGTCCGTCGCCGCGTTCCTCAAGTCCCTGAAGTGACCACATCCCCCCAAAGGAGTCCACCGATGACCGGGCCGTACGTCCGCACCACCCGCCGGGTGTTCCTGTCCTCCGTCACGCTCGGGGCCGCCGCGTGGACCGTCCGCGGGGCGTTCGCCGACGAGTTGACGAAGACCCCGAGCCAGACCGAGGGGCCGTTCTACCCCAACAAGCTGCCGCTCGACACCGACAACGACCTGCTGATTGTCAACGACACGATCACCCCCGCGGTCGGCGAGATCACCCACCTGACCGGCCGAATCCTCGGCCCGACCGGCCAGCCGCTCAAGAACGCGCTGGTGGAGATCTGGCAGTGCGACGCCAAGGGCGTGTACCTGCACACCGCCGACAGCGGCAAGAAGCAGGACCAGCAGGACAAGCACTTCCAGGGGTTCGGCCGGTTCCTGACCGGCTCGACCGGCGAGTACTACTTCCGAACCATCAAGCCGGTGCCGTACCCTGGTCGGACGCCGCACATCCACTTCAAGGTGAAGCTGGGCGGCAAGGAACTGATCGTCACCCAGTGCTACATCAAGGGCCACCCCGGCAACGCGAAGGACGGTGTCTACCGCTCGGTCCGCGACCCGAAGGCGCGAGACTCGCTCGACGTGACGTTCAATCCGATCAAGGAGTCGAAGGCCGGCGAACTGGCCGCCAAGTTCGACATCGTGCTGGACAAGATGCCGACGGGGGGACAGCCGCAGCGCCGCTAGGTCGTGTCCGGTGAATCGGACGATCGGCTCTGCCCTCCAACTGTGAACGAGTTCTGTTCACAGTGGAGGGGACTTTGAGCCGTCAGCGGTATCGCTTGTCCGACACCCAGTGGGCCGTCATCCGGGAGTTCCTCCCCACCAACGGCCGCCGGGGGAAGCAATGGAAGGATCAC
>DATLIF010000402.1:0-4799 GCA_035539575.1 Fimbriiglobus sp.
TGAACGGGCCTTACGGCGTGATTACTAGATTGCCCTAAACGGAGGCCGAACTCGCATGGAGTCGGAAGGGCCAAGTGTGATCGCACCCGTGCGTCGCTACCGGCTAGGCCGCTGGGGCCGAGTCGCGCGCCGCTCGGCCGCGGTCGCCCTGTTACTCGGAGTGGCGATCGCGGTGGCGATCGGCCCGGGTCCGTCCGCCATTTGGAGCTCGGTGCGCGAGAATCTCGAATCCTGGCAGTCTTGGGCCGGCCGCAACCCGGCGCCGGCGCTCGCCGGATTCTTCCTGGCGGTGGCTCTCGCAACGTCGCTGCCGCTGCCTGTGCTGACGATGACGAGTCTCCTCGCGGGCGCCCTGTTCGGGACGGCGCTCGGCGCGGTGGTGGCGACCCTCGCGTACACGACGGGTGTGACCGTCAGCTTCCTCGCGGCCCGTTGGCTGTTGCGCGAGCGCGTGCGGCGGTCGGTCGGCGGTTGGCTGCGGCGGGTCGAGCGCGGCGTCAGCCGCGACGGCGGGTGGTACTTGCTCACACTGCGCTTGATGCCGTCCGTACCGTTTTTCCTCGTCAATGTCCTCATGGCGCTGACGCCCATCCGCACGTCGATCTATGTCGCGGTCAGTTGGGTCGGGTCGCTGCCGCTGGCGTTCCTCTCGGCCGCGGTCGGAACCGGACTGGCGTCCCTGGAATCGCCGGCCGACGCCCTGTCGCCGCGCGCGGTCTGGATCCTCTTGTCACTCTCGGCGCTCTCGGTCTTGCCACTGCTGGTGCGGAATCTCGTCCGGCTTCTGCGGCCGTGCGCCCCCGGGCCTGACAAGCCATGACCGCGGCCCGCCGCCCCCCGGTCGTCGGGGTAACCGGGCCGGACCGGCGGGGGTGGGCCTTGCGCCGCCACACGCACTTCGCTGTGCGGCGGGCCGGGGGCCGGCCCATCCCGGTCACCCCGAGCCACCGGCCGCGTCTCGAACACCTTGACGCGCTGGTCGTCGCGGGCGGTGCGGACATCGCCCCGGCTCTGTACGGGCAGTCGGCCGTCGCGGCGTGGAACGTCGATCCGCCGCGAGACCTGTTGGAGGCCGACCTGATACGGTGGGCCGTCGCCAACCGCAAGCCCCTACTCGGCATCTGCCGCGGAATGCAGTTGCTCAACGTCGTACTAGGCGGCACGCTCCACCAGAACGCGGCGGACGCCTACCCCGGGTTCAACCCCGTCGCGGGAACGTACTCCCGGCTCGCGGCCCGCCGAGCCGTCCACGTCGTCAGGCGCGGATGGGTGTCGGCCCTACTCGGTACGGGGCGGAAGACGCACCTGGTGAACAGTCTGCACCACCAATCCGTCGCCGAGTTGGCGCCGGAACTGGAGGCGGTGGCGGTGGACGAGTACGGGATGATCCAGGCGGTGGAGTTGGCGCGGAAGGACTTGTTCGCGGTCGGCGTGCAGTGGCACCCGGAGCTGATGCCTCACTCCCCCGTGCAGATGTCGTTCTTCCGCGGACTGGTGGCCGCATGCCGGGGAGAGGCTCGCCCGGACGCCTGAGCGCCGGTGGGCGTCGCGCTATTCGCGCGGCGGTTCGCGGAGCGACGGGATCCACCGCTCCTCCACGTGCTTGACCCACCGGTCTTCCAGGTAGCCGGCTACCGAGCCCTCCCACTCCAGGTAGTCGCGGGCCAACTCAGCCGAAAGCTTGGCGTCCGCGGCGAGCCGCTCGACGAGAACCCACCGCCCCCACTCCTTCGCGATCGACCAGTTCGGGTCGTCGATCAAACTGTTCGGCAGGCGGTAGTGGTACGTCGGCCGCGGCCGGACCTTCTGGCCCGCCACCTCGGGACGGTTCACAAACTCCGGGTCGGCGAACGCCAACAGCGGCAGCAGGTCCAGCGGCCGGTTCCGCGTCGGGTTGTGGGCGACGTAGTCGTCCGCGAAGCGGGCGATGTCGGGGGCGTAGCCGGGGTCGATTACGAGTCGGGTGTAGTCGTCCGGGAACGAGTTGATGAACGGGAGTGCCCAGCGCAGCGAGTCAACGTCCGCCTGACGATAGAGCCAGTGGTAGAGGAGGAGGAAGGCGCGGAGGGTGGGGGCGGGGGCCGCCGTGTCTACCGCCTCCGGGTTGAAGTGCAGGGCGAATGCGTAGAAGAGGCCGGCGCGGGTCCCCTCCGCGTGCCGCTCGCGAAGCGCCTCCTCCAGTTTACTCAGTTCCTGCAACCGCGTGCCGGGGATGGGAGGCGTGCCGATCTCCAGCGGCAGGACCGCCCCGCCGAGTCGCCGCAGTACGCCCTCGACGGCCCCCTTGGCGGCCGCGCCGAGACCCAGGCGCTCGTACTTCTTCGTGCTCAGCAGGGACGAGTCGAATGTGACGTCGAACTCGCCGAGGTCGGTGGCGACCACGTAGCGGTATTCGTGCTCCTGCCGCGCCTCGCCGCCGTAGGCGAGGCGAACCGCTTCCGCCGCATCCGCCAGCGACATCCCCGTGAACTCCAACTCCACCCCCACGCGGCGGATCTCGCCGCGGACGTTGTGCAGCGGGTGTGGAAGCGCGAACTCCGACATTCTCCCCTCCACCTGTGGTGGGCGCGGCACCGCCACACCCCTGGGTTTGCAACTGCCGCGCCCGCCGGCGGCCCAGAAGCGCGGAATATTCTCTTCGCGTCGAGTCTCGGGAGGCGGCAGCGGATCGGAGTCGTGCCACTCGGCGCCGCACAGTGCAACTGCTGCGGACAGACTCATACAGAACGCACCGTGTGATATCGAGCCCGTATGAAGTGTAACCCTTTCCAGTGTCGGGAGGGTTCCGGCCGGAAGTCGGCTGAAGACTCCGGCCCGGGTCGAGGAGCACGCTACCCAGCTCACGAGCCCGGTGCAGGTTCGTCGTCAGCGCGCAGACCACCGTGGCGACGCGGGAGTGGTTGGCGGGAGAGCGGCCGGCCGCGACGACGACATCCGCAAGGCGACGCGGGGCGGCCGTGTGTACATTGACGTGCTGCAGAACGCACGCGGGCACCACGCCGTCCCGCCCTACGTCCTGCGGCCGACCCCGGGGGCGACGGTTTCGACCCCGCTACGGTGGGCTGAGCTGCCGGCCGCTCTCGACCCGAAGAGGTTCACTCTCAAGACCGTGCCGGGCCGGCTCGCCCGGCAACAGACCGACCCGCTGGCCGTGTTGTCGACGTGAGTGGAGAAAGCGATGGGCGAGAAGGTTGACCGGACCGGGAAGAAGGTCCGTCCGAAGACGGCCGACCGTGGCAAGCGCTACTTGTGCGCCAAGTGCCGGAAGCGGAGCCCGCGGCCGGTATTCGGCCCCGCCCCGTGGTACTGCCCGAGGTGCTCACCCGCCCCCGCCGACGGCTCGCAGTAGTGCTACCCGCTCCGTAACTCGACCCACGTCGGCGCGTGGTCGCTCGTCTTCTCCCACCCGCGGACGTCCCGGTCAACACCCGCCCCGACCAGCCGGCTCGCGGCTGCCGGGTTCAGCAGCAGGTGGTCGATCCGCAGGCCTGCGTTCCGCCGCCACGAGCCGCTGGTGTAGTCCCAGAACGTGAAGACCTTTTTGTCCGGGTTCAGGTGCCGCAGTGCGTCCGTCCAGCCTTGCGCGAGCAGCTTGCGGTAGGCTTCGCGCGTCTCCGGCCGGAACAGCGCGTCCACTTCCCACCCGGCCGGGTCGTACACGTCGAGCTCTTCGGGGATCACGTTGTAGTCACCCGCCAGGACGACGGGATCGGGAGAGTTGATCAGTTCAGCGGCCCGCGCCGTGAGGCGTTCCAGCCAGCGGAGCTTGTAGTCGAACTTCGGGCCGGGTGCCGGGTTGCCGTTCGGAAGGTACAGACACCCTACGCGAACGCCGCCGACCGAGCATTCGATGTAGCGGCTTTGCACGTCCTCGGGATCACCCGCCAAGCCCCGTCCGGACTCGACCGGTTCGCCGGACCGTGCCAGGATGGCGACCCCGTTCCACGCCTTCTGCCCGTGCCAGATGGCATGGTACCCCGCCTCCCGCAGCGAGTCGGCGGGGAACTTCTCCTGGGCGGCCTTGAGCATTGGAGGCAGGCCACGTCCGGCCGGGATTCGGCCAACCACCCGAGCAGCACCGGCAGCCTAGCGTTCACGCTGTTCACGTTGTACGTCGCGATCCTCATCAGTGGTCCTGCGCCGGTCACCACTGCAGAGCAAACCATCTTATCTGCTGTGAATTATTGGAAGACGTGTGTTGGGCAGCCCTCATCAAGAGCAGCGGAGAAACGCTTCCGCTTGGTGCTCCCCCTCTGCGGGTCCGGCCTCGGGGGGGCGTGGCCGCCACCCGCCGGACGTGGCCCTGGTTGGCCCCGGCGTGCCCCGCCGTCTGGTGGCGTCCTCCCGGAAGGCGACAGGGCGCCAGTGCAGTTCATTCCCGACCGACCGGTGCCGCCGGATCGTGTTCGCCAACTCGGCGGTCTTTCTCCGCAGGCTGGTGCTGGCAGGTAACACCGTTACGGCCCTGGGGCGTCGCTCAGCGGCCGTGAATCCGTAGCCGCCTGACATCCTGGGCGTACCACGCGGCGATGGCAAGGAAGACGCCCCCGACTACCGCCAGAGGCACGGCAACCCCGAGCGGCGTCTCGTACCCGTTCAGGTCCGCGACGAGCCAGACCGTGTTCATCGCGATCCAGCAATTCAGCCCCAGGTCAGCAAACAGCAGGCCGCGCCTTTGCCGCCACCCGAGGACCAGCAGCCAGACCCCGGTGACGACGGTCAGGGCGGCGAAGATGTACGCCGGCCACGCCAGCTTGCACATCCACAGCGCGTCCATCAGGAACCAGGTGATCGAGTTC
>DATLIF010000403.1:0-3348 GCA_035539575.1 Fimbriiglobus sp.
CCCGGCACGGCCGTCGCGAGACCGGGATGCTGGCCAGTTGGGTCCAGCAATGCTCGTTCGACCCGCCGCAGGTGACGGTCGCCGTCCGCAAGGGCCGGTTCCTGCTCGACTGGCTGACCGACGGCACGGCGTTCGCCGTGAATGTCATCGCCGAGGGTCAAAAGCAACTGGTCGCCCATTTCGGCAAGGGGTTTGACGAGGGGCAGTCGGCCTTCGACGGACTGGAGGCGCACCGCCACGACGGCTCGGCCCCGGCGCTGGCGGCGGCCCTGGCGTGGCTGGACTGCCGGGTCGCGAGCCACTTCGACGCCGGGGACCATGTCCTCGTCGTCGGCCGGGTGGTCGGCGGGTCGGTGCAGCACGACGGCCGGCCGACCGTCCACGTCCGCCGCAGCGGGCTGCATTACTAGCGGTGAGCGGTGAGCTATGAGCGGTGAGCCAAACACCGCCTTTGCTCATTGCTCACCGCTCATAGCTCAGAGCTTCTCATGAGTGACGACGCGATCATCAGCCCGGACACGAAGCGGGAGGACCGCATCCCCCCGCGGCAGGCGTTGACCCGCAAGTGGCCAGTGCTGCACGCCGGCGGCGTCCCGCCGTTCGACCCGGCGACGTGGGACTTCGCCGTCTTCCCGGTGCCGCTGGTGGACAAGGTGGCGACCTTCACCTGGCCCCAGTTTCAGACGCTGCGGCAGGCGAAGGTGTTCGCCGACATGCACTGCGTCACCCGCTGGACGAAGCTCGACAACCTCTGGGAGGGCGTCCCGACGCGGGAATTGCTCAACCATGTGACAGTGTCGCCGGCCGCGAAGTTCGTGATGGTCCACTGCGAGTACGGGTTCACGACGAACCTGCCGGTCGAGGACTTCTTCGCCGAGGACTGCCTGTTCGCGCTCAAGCACAACGGCGAAGACCTGACGCCGGACCACGGCTACCCGGTGCGGCTAGTGGTGCCGCGGCTGTACGCCTGGAAGAGCGCCAAGTGGGTCCGCGGGATCGAGCTCCTGGAGACCGACCGCCCCGGCTTCTGGGAGAGCTGGGACCACGGCGGCTACCACATGCGCGGCGACCCGTGGGCCGAGGAGCGCTTCCGGCCCGACGCCGAGTAAGAAGTGATCCGCAGATTCCGCAGATTACACAGATTAGAAAACAGAAGAGATGGAGAGATAATAAGACAGGGGTTTCGCACTCTCCTGCTTTCTTGTCTCACTTCTAATCTGTGTAATCTGCGGAATCTGCGGATCGTTTTCCGGGGCTAATCGATGTCCACTGCCAACCCGACCGCCTTCCACTTCGGCCACGCCCACGACCTGCCGCGCGTGGATGCCGCGAAGGTGCCACAAATCATTGAGCGCATGCGCGCCATCGCCGGCCCCGACGGGGTGCTGACCGCGCGGGCGGACCTCGCCGTCTACGAGTGCGACGGGTTCACCGTCGAGAAGAACAAGCCCGACGTGGTCGTGTTCCCGACATCCACCGAGCAGGTGGTGGCGGTCGTGAAGGCGTGCAACGAACTGGACGTGCCGTTCCTGGCGCGCGGGGCCGGGACGAGCCTCGCCGGCGGGTGCGTGCCGGTCGGCGGCGGCGTGATGATCGCCCTGTCGCGGATGAAGCGCATCCTGGAGGTCAACGTCCGCGACCGCTACGCCGTGGTCGAGGCCGGGGTGGTCAACGTCTGGCTGACCAACCAGCTCAAGCCGCACGGCTACCACTACGCCCCGGACCCGTCGAGCCAGGGGGCCTGCACCATCGGCGGCAACGTCGCCACCAACTCCGGCGGGCCGCACACCCTCAAGTACGGCGTCACGGTCAACCATGTGCTGGGCGTCGAGTTGGTGTTGCCGGATGGCCGGGTGGTCGTGACCGGCGGCCCGTGCGAGGACGCCCCCGGCTACGACCTGACCGGCGTGATCGTCGGCAGCGAGGGGACCTTCGGCATCGTCACGAAGGCGTGGGTGCGCGTGACGCGCAACCCGGAAGCGTACCGGACGCTGCTGGGCGTGTTCGAGACGGTGGACGACTGCACGAACACGATCTCGGACATCATCGGGGCGGGGATCGTGCCTGCGGCGCTGGAGATGCTGGACGACAAGTTCATCCAGTCGGTGGAGGCCGCGTTCCAACTCGGCTTCCCCTTGGACGCCGGGGCGCTGCTCATCATGGAGGTGGACGGCCCCGCGGCCGGCATTCAGGAGGAGGCCGACCGGATCGAGGCGCTGGCGAACAAGAATGGCGCCCGCGAGGTCCGCAAGGCGGCCACCGACGTCGAACGGCTGATGCTGTGGAAGGCCCGCAAGGCGGCGTTCGGCACGGTGGGCCGGCTCGGCTACCCGAGCTACTGCACGCAGGACGGGGTGGTGCCGCGGACGAAGCTGCCGGAGGTGATGCGGTTCATCCAGGGGGTGAGCGAGAAGTACAACGTGGCGATCGCCAATGTCTTCCACGCCGGGGACGGGAACATCCACCCGGTGCTGCTCTTCGACGAGCGCGACCCGGACCAGGTGCGGCGGGTGCTCTCAGCCAGCGGCGAGATCCTCGACGAGTGCATCCGTCTGGGCGGCAGCGTGACCGGCGAGCACGGCATCGGGGTAGAGAAGCTGGACTTCATGCCGAAGCTGTTCTCGCCCGAGGACCTGTCGTTCATGGTGCGGCTGCGGAGCGCGTTCAACCCCGAGAACCGATGCAGCCCGAACAAGCTCCTGCCGACCGCCGGCGCGTGCATCGAGCCGAGCAAGATCGCCACGACCAAGCCCGGCCGCCGCGCGGCGGTATAATTGGGGCGACCATACGAGGGCGAACCAATGAGCAAGGTAATCCTGGACGACGCGCTGCGGGCGAAGCTGAACGGGCTGAACGAGGTGGTCGAGGTGTGCGAGCCGACCGGCCGAACAGTCGGCGTCTTCCTCCCGGAGGAGATGTATCAGGCGTACGTGACGGCCTGGGCGAAGGCGGAGTTCTCGACTCCCGAGGCCATTCGGGAGCGGGAGGAGGCGCTGCGGGACTACCGGGCGGGAAAGGGAATGACGACGGAGCAGGCTATTGCCTACCTGAAGGGGCTTCGCTCAGGAGACGCTGGAAAATGAACTTCCAGGTCCTCTGGATGCAACAGGCGATCCAGTCGCTCGCCCAGGTGTACCTCTCTGCCCGCGACGATGGTGAGGCCCAAGCCGTCACCGCCGCGATGGCCGAGATCGACCACATGCTACAACTTACTGATCACTGCGCAAAGAAGGTCAAGTGGTCTCGATGCTCAACCCGGCTTGGGCGAAGCAGGATCGCACCAGATGAGGTTTCCGTCGCCAGCGACAGATTGCCGCATGGAACTCCTCGTGCAACTGTTCGAGGTCC
>DATLIF010000404.1:0-2082 GCA_035539575.1 Fimbriiglobus sp.
TTGCGGAATCGGTACCACGCCGATGGCGGGCACGCCTGCACCGGCTCGTCGTCCAAGTAGCGTTGCACGTCGCCCGCCAGCGCGCTGGCGGTCTCGTATCGTCGGTTGCGGTCCTTCTCCAGGGCCTTCATCACGATCCAGTCCAGCTCCCCACGGAGCAGCCCATTCAACTTCGTCGGCTCCAGACCCCGGTTGGCCGCGATGGTCGGCAGCTCCTGAGTCGTGGACAGACGGACGCTCGGTCGGGGCGTCTCCTCTTCCCGGACCAGCCGGAGCACTTCCAGTAGGCCGGTTTCCTTCAGGCGTTCCTTGGTGAGCGGAGTAGTCCCCGTCAGAAGCTCGTACAGGAGGATCCCCAGGCTGTACACGTCGCTGCGGGTATCGATGTCCTGGTTGTTCAGCTCCGCCTGTTCGGGGCTCATGTACTCCGGCGTCCCGACGACCGCACCGAACCTCGTCACCAGCGTCTTCTCGGTGAGTGGCTGGCCGGCCGCCTTGGCCACCCCGAAGTCGATCACCTTGACCACGGGTTTGCCGTCATACGGCGCGACCAGGATGTTGGACGGCTTGAGGTCCCGGTGAAGGATCCCTTTTTGATGGGCGTGCTGGACCGCCTGGCAGACCTGGACGAACAGCCCGAGCCGGTCGTTTTGGATCAGCTGCTTCTCATCGCAGTAGCGGGTGATCGGCACCCCCTTGACCAGCTCCATGACAAGGAATGGCCGGCTCGCCGAAGTCGTCCCGGCGTCGAGGACCTTGGCGATGTTGGGGTGGTCCATGAGGGCCAGTGCCTGTCGCTCCGCCTCGAACCGCGCCAGCACCTGCTTCGAGTCCATCCCGGCCTTGATGACCTTCAGGGCAACCAGTCGCTTGACCGGCTTGGCCTGCTGGGCCAGGTAGACAACACCCATCCCGCCCCCGCCAATCTCCTCGAGGAGCTGGTACCGCCCGATCACCCCGCCCGGCTTTTCCGCCAGCACCGGTTGGTGACCGGTCGTGGCGGGACAGAAGAGTGGTTGCTCCAGAAGGCTGCCGGCTTCCTCGTGGGAGCGCACCAGGGCCTCGACCCGGGCACGCAACCCGGCGTCACTCGCGCAGGCGGCGTCCAGGTAGGCGGCCCGTTCGGCCGGGGCCTTCTCCACCGCGGCCAGGAAAATCTCTTCGACCGTCATCGAGGTGTCCTCCGCGGAACGCCTCCCTACCCGTCAATGCGACGGCTGGGAGCCGCGCGCTCCACCCCGGGACAGCTTTTTTCACCGAATTGCTTACTCTTGCGCGGCCCCGGTTATCTGTTGGTGCAGCCAGGCGCGGGCGAACGTCCAGTATCGGTGGGCCGTGACGCGGGAGATGTTGAGCACTTCCGCGGCCTGCTCGACGGTCATCCCGGCGAAGTACCGGAGGGTGACCAGGCGAGCCTTGACCGGGTCGAGTTGTTCCAGTTGGGCGAGTGCGTCGTCCAGGGCGATGAGATCGTCCGGCGGCAGCCGGGTCGGCAACTCGGCGAGTTCAACCTCGACGCGCTCATGGCCGCCGCCGTGCTTGAGGCGATTCTTGCGCCGGGCGGTCTCGACCACGATCCGGCGCATGGCTTCCGCGGCGGCGGCGAAGAAGTGGCCGCGGGAGTCCCATGCCCGCTCCGGTCCGTCGACCATCCGCAGGTAGGCCTCGTGGACGAGGGCCGTGGCTTGCAACGTCTGGCCCGGCCTCTCCTCGGCCATCCGGGCGGCGGCGAGCTTGCGTAACTCGTCGTAGACGAGTGGCAACAGCACGGCCGCGGCTCTGGGGTCGCCGGCCGCGGCGGCGTCGAGCAGGTGGGTGACGTCGGACATGCGCCCGAGTGTACCGGCCTGAGGGGCCCGCGGCACGAACAACCTGCCGTGATCCCAGCCGCCCCGCCGATGCGGGAGCGCTTCCTCTGACCGATTCGCGGAGGGTATGCCCCCTCGCGCCCGGTTACCCTTGCGCTCTTCGGTCCGGCATGCCGACCGGATGATGTCCCGATGCCGGCTACCGGAACGCACTCCCCCTTGCGTCCCGCCCGCCGCTGGGGGCAGTTCATCCGACCCGCCTGTACCTCTGTCC
>DATLIF010000405.1:0-2927 GCA_035539575.1 Fimbriiglobus sp.
TGGGGACGCGCGGCGCGAACCCCACGAAGCGCAACTGCAACGGGGTGCGGAGCCAGAACCAGGACTTCACCTCGGGCGGTCTGCCGTTCCAGATCCAGCCGCGGCCGGGGTTCTGCCAGCCGTTCGTGATGGTCTCGACCCACCCTGTCATGCTCATCACCCTCGGCGACGGCAGCGTCCGGACCGTTGCGTCCGGAGTCTCAGCGGCGACGTGGAAGGACGCCTGGACCCCTCAAGACGGGAGGGTACTGGGCAGCGACTGGTAAGTCATCGTGACCGAATACGGGAGTCGGCCGCGCGGCCAATCGACCGGTCGTGCGGCCGACGCTTCATCCAGGGGAGAGGGAGAACCGCATGACGACCAAGCAGGCCCGCGGCGTAAGGCTCCTGGAGGCCGTCCTGTGCGCCTTGGGGTCGGTTTCCCTGGCCGGCTGCGGGCGGGCCGAGTTCAAGAAGGTCCCGGTCAGCGGGACGGTCACTATCGACGGCAAGCCGTTCAGCGGCGGGGTCCTCCACTTCTACCCGGACCCGGCTAAAGGGAACAACGCCCGGGCCGACTGCCTCAGCCCGGTCCGGGACGGGAAGTTCAACCTCCTGACGACGGCGGTCAACGACCGCGACAGCGGCAGCGGGGCCCCGGTCGGGTGGTACAAGGCCTACCTGTTCACTGACGTTCCGGGCGCTCCCACCAACATCCACCCCCGATTCACCACCCCTGAGAAAACCACCGTGGAGGTCGAGGTGGTCGAGAACCCAGAGGCGGGCGCCTACGACATCAAGTTTACGTCGAAGTAGAGGTTGAGAACACGGCGACCAACGCGACGACCGGAAGTAGGCGGCGGGACGTGGTCACAGGATGGCGAACTGCTCCTTACCCATGCCCAGCTACGATCTCCCTGACGATCCGCTGCTCCTTCTTGTCCAATTCGGGCATCCAGAACGTGACGGCCCGCGCCAGCAGGTCCAACGCCTCGGGCGTCCCGATCGTCTTCAGCGCCCGCAGCGACGCCTTCAGCGGGTGCCAGTTGGTCAGCCCGATTAGGTCGTGGATCAGCCCGACCACCAGCTCGTTCGCCGGGTCGATGCGGACCAGCGTGTCCAGGCAGTGCTCGTATGCCTGCGGCATGTCGGTGGCCGGATCAATCCGGCGGGCGGCGGGTCTTCACTCCCACCGCCCCTCGTCGCCCTCAACTTCACCGGTTGAGGAAGTCCCAGCCTACTCGACCGATGGGACGCCATCAACCGCCCGGACGCGTCTGAAGTCAGGGGCGGATACCCTCCGACGATTCTGTCACGCGGACGCACGCACGCCCGACCACCTCCACCAGCAACCGTAGATCGACCGGCCTCAGGATCAGCCCGGCGGCCGCCGGGCTGTCCCGACGGGCGCCGACGGTTCTCGCGTTGTGCGTGATCCGGCCGATGGACAGGTCGCCGCCGAAACGTAGAGCCGCCCCGGGGGTGATGGCCAAGCCGGCCGCCCCGGGGAGATTCACTTCCGCCACTACAGCGTCGAGCGACTGATTCGGCCCCAGAGCCACCCCCGTCGCGTCCGACGCGTACCGCACCCGGAACCCGGCCATCTCCAGCGTCAGGGACAGCACCGTCGCCTCGTCCGCGTCAGCCACGACCAGCAAGACATGCCCACGGGTCGGCTCGAGAAAGCGGTCGATCGGAAAACTGCCCATGACGGTTCCTTGTCCGCGAAACTATCATCGACGTCAGAACGTGGCACCTGGTCCTAACCTAGCATATCAATACTGTCATGTAGATGTGATCCGACAAGAAATTTCAAAAAAGAGGTGAAAAAGTTCCCGCCATCTGTCATTAATCAGGCGATGTGCTGGACCTTACGGCGTCAGGCTTTCGGATCGCGGAGTATCGCCCATGTCGGAAGGACGGCGGAGGCGGGTGTTGTGCGTTGACGACCACCCGGACGTGGCCCACACCTTGGCCACCGTGTTCAACCTGTATGGGTTCGAGGCCCAGGAGTGCCTGGACGCCGCGACTGCGCTGGAGATCGCCCCCGAGTTCCGCCCGGACGCCTGCGTCCTGGACATCAACATGCCGGGGATGGACGGGTGCGAGTTAGCCGAGCGGCTGCGGTCGCTGCTGGGCCCGAGTGTGACGCTGGTGGCGCTGTCAGCGGCGCAGGGGGAGGAGCACGACCGGCGGGTGGCGGAGGCCGGGTT
Source organism: Fimbriiglobus sp. (assembly GCA_035539575.1). GTDB lineage: Bacteria > Planctomycetota > Planctomycetia > Gemmatales > Gemmataceae > DASSAT01. The sequence continues at coordinate 2,193 of DATLIF010000405.1, forward strand.
CGACCGGTCGCTAACCAAGCCGCCCGTCCTAGCCCGGCTGGTCGAGGCGGTGACGAACGGGGCGGAGTGAGTGGGGGACCATGTTGGGTTGGACACACCGTCCGTCACTCGGTCGGCCGCTTGAGGAACAGCACCATCCGCCCCTCGACCGACTTGCCCCGTTCGGGATCGGCCGGCTAGTATCCTCGCGGACTTTTGCACGACGGACCCGCGCGGCCTGGGGATGACACATCCCTGGGCTGTCGCGTTTTCACTCACCGCACGGGACCAAGGACTCGGGGAGTTGCCTCCCGCAAGCATTCGGATTACCTTATGGGGTCTGACCCGCGAGGACGGCGCCATCCATGTCTGGGGTCGTCCACGCCCACCCGTGCCCGTCCTGCGGCCGCTACCACACCCTGTGCTCGGCCGACCACACCACCCTGTGGCGGTTCCGCGAGTACGAGTACGACTGACCGTGAACTGGGGAGCCGGTGCTGGTCCGCACCGCCGTCTGGGACCGGGTCACCGCCGATGTGCTGCCCACGGCCGTGGCGCTGCGACCGGCCACCGTCTGACCCGGGCGAAGCCCCTTGTCCAGGTCGATCGAGCGGTCTAGGAATCGGGTCAGCCTGGAGTGGGCGACTGGCTACCGCGGCCCGGGAACGATGTGTCCCCGGGCCGCGCGTTTCCTCTCAGCACGTCTCCCCGTTGTGGGGGACGCCAAGCTCTTTCCCGAATCGCCGCCGGCCCACC
>DATLIF010000406.1:0-5558 GCA_035539575.1 Fimbriiglobus sp.
TGCCAACAGCGACCGCCCCAACCCCTGACCGCGGCGTTCGGCGGCCACGCCGAGCCACGCCAGGACGGCGACCGGGAGCATCCGCCGGGGCAGCTTCTTCGACACCTCGGCGGGTCGGCCCACGGCTGGACCGGCTCGACTTCCGGCTCCTCGATCTCCGGTTCCGGCTCCTCGTCAAACTCCGGATCGGGCTCCACGTCCGCGGGTTCGTCGCCCGCCTCGTCCGGTTCGTCGGAGTCTTCCGCCGCCTGTTCCGAGTCGTCTTCGAGCAGGTCTTCAACGTACACGTCGAAGACATCCTGCCGCACGACCCACGGCGGCAGAAGGTGGTCGATCTCGATCCACAGGAGCCAGTCGGCGGACTCGGCAAGCCGGTCCAGCACGGCCGGCAGGGCGCGGAACAGGGCGTCGGCGGGGGACCGGTCGGCCGGGTCGGGCCGGGCGTCGAACAATTCGTCCCATCCGACGTAGAAGTCGGCATGGGCGTCGTTCGCTTCCCGAGTGTTGCGCAGGAGGTATGTGCGAACGCTCCGGGCTTTCAGGACCGCAAGAAGGTCGTTGGCCGGGCTGGTACTCGCCGTGCCGGGATCGATCGGCGGGACCTGGTGCCGGCCCGTCCGCCAGGCGCGGCCGGCGGCGGCCGGGTCGGGACAGTCGGAGACGTGCGCGTCGAAGACCACGCCCTCGGCCGCGAACCGGTCGAGATTCGGGGTAGCGATCCACTCGTTTCCATACGGCCCCAGCGCCGCGACCGGGCACCCGCGCAGGGCGAAGACGATGATTCTCATACCGAACGGATTGTAGCCACACGACGGAGGTTCGGCCGGTACGGGAGTACCGAGTGCTCAGTACGGAGTGCTTGGTTCCCGCCCCAGCCGCAGGCAATAAGTTAATTCCATTCATCCCGGCGGCTTCGTCCCGCCTCTCCGTTCCAGGGGACTCGTGTGCTCGGTCCGATCTTCACGCGGGAGCTGGTAACTGTCCCCCGGCGGGCGAGCCACTACGCCTCACGGGCCGCCTTACTGGGACTCATCGGGGTTCTCGGGGCCACCGCTTGGCAGGCCACCGTCGGGTTCACCCGCGAGGCCACCCTCGGCGAGGCCGCCCGGTTCGGCCTGCTGCTGTTCCAGATCGTCGTTTACGTCCAGCTCCTGCTCCTGATCTTCTTCGCCGCCCTGTCGGCCGCAAGTGCCGTCTCCCAGGAGAAGGACCGGCGGACGTTCGTCCTGCTGCTCATCACCGACATGCGGGACTACGAGATCGTGCTCGGCAAATTGCTCGGGGCGTTGCTGCCGATCACGGTTCTGCTGATGGTCAGTGTGCCGGCCCTGTCGCTGATGTTGCTCCTGGGCGGCATCGACCCGTCGCAGGTGATCCAGGCGACGGCGGTCATGCTGACCACGGCGTTCGCGGCCGGGTCGCTCGGCGGGCTGGTCGCCCTGTGGCGGGAGAGGACGTTCCAGGCGCTGGCCCTGTCGGTGCTGTTCCTCGCGCTGTATCTGAGCCTGACACAGGCGGTCGGGGCGATCGGGCCGATGATCTCCGGTACGACGGACTGGGGGCTGGTGCAGTCGTGGATCGACCCGTTCATGGCGATGCGAGCGGTCCTCGACCCGCCGCCGGGTGGGTGGTCGGGGCTGCCGCCGGCCTACGGGTTTTCACTGGTGATGCTCGGCTGGTGCGTGGTACTCAACGGGCTTGGCATCACGCGGCTGCGGCGGTGGAACCCCAGCGGCGAGCCGGTCATGCAGCGGGAGGGGCCGACCGAGGACCCCGAGGCGAACCTTTCCCCGGAGGAGTTGAAGACGTTCCGGTCGAAGGCCCACGCCGCCCCGGGGACGGTCCGCCAGGTGTGGGAGAACCCGGTCCTGTGGCGCGAGGTCCGCACGCTCGCCTACGGCCGGCGGCCGCTGCTGGTCAAGCTCGCGTTCGGCCTGGTGCTGGCGCTGGTTCTGTACTTCGCCGTCGAGACGCTGTACCAGCCGGGCGGGCGGCCGGCGTTCGCGGCCGCATACGGGCTGGTGCCGATCGCCGTCCTGAGTCTGCTGCTGGTGGCGGCGCAGGCGGTCACGTCCGTGACCAGTGAGCGCGACACGAACGCCCTGGACGTGCTCCTCGTCACCGACATCTCGCCTTACGAGTTCGTCTTCGGAAAGCTGCTCGGGGCGATCTACAACACCAAGGAGTACCTGATCCCGCCGCTGGTGCTGGCGGTCTATTACGCCGTCGAGGGGTTGTACGCCAAGTCTCCGCCGGGGGCGGGCTGGTGGGACCGGCTCACCGATAACTTCGGTCCGATGCTCACCGTCCTCGGTGCCCTGGTCGTCCTGTTCGCATTCGTCCTGGTGCTGGGGCTGCACGTCTCTCTGCGACTGACCAACAGCCGGCTGGCCATCGTCCACACGCTCGGTACGGTCTTCTTCCTCTCGGTCGGGACGCTCATCACCATCTACATGGTGGTCATCAACACCGGAAGCTTCGCCAACCAGTGGCTGAGCTTCATCGCGTTCCTGGCGGTCGGGATCGGCGGCCTCCTGTATGTGCTGAGCGCCGACCGCCCGTCGCCGGCGCTGTCACTTGCCAGTGTCTTTTGCCCGCTGGCCATGTTCTACTGTGTCACGAACATCCTGATCGCCAAACCGGGGACGGAAGAGTCCGCCGACCCGCTGGTGCCGTTTATGGCCCTGGCCGGGGCGTTCGGGTTCGCGGTGGCGGCGATGCTGGTCCCGCTGTTGAGTGAGTTCGACGTGGCGCTGGGCCGCACCAGCGGCCCGCAGGAGGAGTGACCATGACCCGGCTCGGCATGATGCTGGTGGCGGTGGCGTGGGGCGGGTTCACGATCGCCGCGGAGCCGAGGGCCACGTTCCCCAATGGCAAGTTCGGTAAGGGTGAGTTGAAGCACGTCCACGGGATGCCGGTCGTCGTGGTCCGCGGTACGCCGGTTGAGATCGGCGAGCAACTCGGGGTGCTGACCGTGAAGGCCGCCCCAGGGCTGGACGAGATGCACGCGAACTTCCTCCGGGACGCCAAGATCGAGGACCGCTCGACGTTCCTGAATTTGATGGCCCGGCGGCTGGCGCCGAACTTCCCGCCCGACCACCGGACCGAGATCGAGGCGATGGCAAAGGCGGGCGGCCGGCAACTGGACCTCGCTCTCTTCGCCAACACGGTCTACGACCTGTCGAGCGGGATGGGCTGTTCGACCGTCGTGGTCGAGAAGGGCCGCAGCAAGACCGGCGCGCCGATCTTCGGCCGAAACTTCGACTGGCGGCCCTCGAAGGGGCTGACCGAGCACACGCTCCTGGCCGTCTTCCACCCCGAGGGGAAGCGGGCGTTCGCCACGGTAACAATCTGCCCGATCGTCGGCTGCATCTCCGGGATGAACGACGCCGGTCTGGCCTGCACGATCAACGAGATCCGCCTGAGGCAGTCCAAGGACAAGGCGGCCTTCAACTGGGACGGTACACCGACGCTGCTGGCGTTCCGCCGGGTGCTGGAGGAGTGCGCGACCGTGGCCGAGGCGGAGACGCTGCTCAGCGGGATGAAGCGGACCACGTCCGCGTGCTTGACGATCTGCGACCGGGACGGCGGGGCGGTGATCGAGGTCACGCCGAAGACGGTGGTGCGGCGGTCGGCGGTCCACGACGTGTGCCTGTGTACGAACCACCTCCGCTGCGATGGGCTGTCGAAAGGCGAAAAGTGCTGGCGCTACACGGCACTGGAGCCGCTGCAACACGAAGACACGAAGCTCGGGGTGGCGGACGTGTTTGCGCAGCTCCACGAGGTCAACCAGGGGAAGCAGACGCTCCAGTCGATGGTGTTCGAGCCGGCGAAGCGGACGCTGCACCTGAAGTATGGCCCCGGCCCGGCCACGAAGCTGGAGGCGAAGACGTACGAGCTGGGGGAATGGTTCGACAAGTAGGGTGGGTCGAACGAGTCTTCGAGCGCCGATCCAGTGCCGGGGGTCAGAGCGCCAGACCGCCACTTTGTGACTGTGCCGGTTTGGCGGCCTGACCCCCTCATTTCAGTCGTCCCCTCAACTGGCAGGGTCAGGGTGCCAGGGTGCCACTTATAGAAGGTGTCGATCTGGCACTCTGGGTGGTCTAATTTTGGCCACCCGCCCGACCCTCGCACTGTAAGTATGCATCAGTATATTTATCGAGACAAACAGCCTTCGGTGGGCCGGCGCCCGCAGAGCCAGGCTTGACCCACCCTACACTTGAAACACGCCCGTCTTGAACGGCCGGCCGTCGTCGTGCCGCGTCACCACGTCCAGCGCCGTCAGCAGTGCCGCCCGTGTCTCCTCCGGGCGGACGATCGCGTCCACCCACAGCCGCGCGGCCCCGTAGCGGATGTCGGCCTGTTCGTCGTAGGACGCCTTCACCTTCTCACGCAGGGCGGCCAACTCGTCGGCGTCCGGATCCTTGCCGGCACGCTTGAGCGCCTGCACCTGGACGTCCAGCAGCGTCCCCGCGGCCTGGTCGCCGCCCATGACGGCGTACCGGGCCGTCGGCCACGCGAAAAGGAACCGTGGGTCGAACGCCTTGCCGCACAGGGCGTAGTTGCCAGCCCCGAACGACCCGCCAGTGATGACCGTGAGCTTGGGCACCACCGAGTTCGAGATGGCGTTGACCAGCTTCGCCCCGGCCTTGATGATCCCGTGCTGCTCGGAGTCCTTGCCGACCATGAACCCGTTGACGTTCTGCACGAACAGGATCGGCACCCGCGTCTGGTTGCAGTCCATGACGAACCGCGCCGCCTTGTCGGCCGAATCGACGTAGATCACCCCGCCGAACTGGAGCGGCCCGTCGGCCGGCTTGACCCGCTTCTTCTGGTTGGCGACCACACCGACCGGGACGCCGCCGAGCCGGCCGTAGCCGCAGACGAGGGTCTGGCCGAACTCGGCCTTGTATTCGTCGAATGGGGCGTCATCGAGGAGAAACTTGAGCAGGTCGCGGACGTCGTACTCGGGTTGATTGGTAAAGCTCTCAAGCCCACCCGTGGCCACGGGTGGGCTTTGCGGGCTGTTACGCTGCGGGTCAGCTGGCAGCGCCTCGATGAGTCTGCGCAATCGTTCCAGACAGCTCTCGTCGTCCGGCTCGCGGTAGTCGATGGTGCCGCTGACGCTCGCATGCATCTTCGCCCCGCCGAGCGTCTCGTGGTCCACCACCTGCCCGATGGCGGCCTTCACCAGCGCGGGGCCGGCGAGGTACAGGCCACTCCCCTCGGTCATCAGCAGCTTGTCGCACAGAACGGGCAAATAGCCGCCACCGGCGACGCAGTTGCCCATGATTGCGGCGAACTGCGGCACCCCGGCCGCGGAGATCACCGCGTTGTTGCGAAAGATGCGGCCGAAGTCGTCCTCGTCCGGGAACACCTCGTCCTGAAGTGGCAGGAAGACGCCCGCGGAATCGACGAGGTACACCAGCGGCAGCCGATTCTCCATGGCGATCCGCTGCGCTCGCAACACCTTCTTGCACGTCATCGGGAAGAACGCGCCGGCCTTCACCGTGGCGTCGTTGGCGATGACCATCACCCGTCGGCACCGTGTCCGGCCG
>DATLIF010000407.1:0-4808 GCA_035539575.1 Fimbriiglobus sp.
GACCCGGCTCGGGGCCAACGACAAGGAATCGGCGGATTTCTGGCGGCGGCTCAACGACTGGGACAGCCGGTCCCGGTTCGTCGGGCTGAGCAAGGTCGGCCGCCCGGTCCCGACCGCGACGGTCTTCGCCGTGGCCTCCGACCAGCGCGCCACCGAGCCGGTGCCGGCCGCGCCGCGGGCCGCCGAGAAGTACGCCCCGGCACTGGTCGGCCACCAGATCGGCGTCGGCAGCCGCGGCCGGGTGCTGGTGCTGGCCGCGTACGAGACGTACCTGTGGCAGCGGCTCGGCCAGCCGAAGACCAACGACGGGCTGCAACTGCACGCGAAATTCTGGCGGCAGATGGTGCGGTGGCTGGCCCACCAGGAGGAGGACGACGCAGCCGCGTTCGCCCGGGTCGCGGCGAAGCGGCTGCCGGTCGGCGGCAAGCAGACGGTGCGCGTCGGCCTGCGGTCGCCCGGCGGCGCCCCGGCCAAGGACCCGCAGTTCACGGTCAAGGTGCTTGCACCCGGCCAGGACGAGGCGGCCGCGCAGCCGCGGACGGTCGTCCCCGACCCGGACGGCGGCTTCCAGGTGGCGTACAGCCCGACCGCCCCCGGCGAATATACGGTGAAGGTGGCCGCGGTCGGCCGGGACAAAGATGGCAAGGAGGTCAAGGGCGAGGCGTCAGCCCGGTTCCAGGCGTACCCGGAGGCGTCCGACGAAATGCTCCGCAAGGCCGCCGACCACGACGCCCTGCGCAAGATCGCCGCGGCCGGCGGCGGCCAGTTCCACCGGCTCGACGAGTTGCCGACGTTCCTCAAGGAACTCGCCGCGCAGCCGCTGGAGACGGTCAAGCCCAAGCCGAAGTACCTGCCGGACTGGCGGCGCGACCGTTCGCCATGTCCGCTACTTCTACTTGTCCAGGCCGACCATCGTCTTCAGCTCGGCGAACGCCTTGGTCAGGCCGTCCTTGAGCGACTCCCACTTCTCCGGCCCGGCCGCCTGGAACTCCGCGATCATTTTCTTGACCTGCTCGTACTTCTCCTTGGCCTTGGTCAGCGCGTCTCCGCTGAGCCCCTTGATTTTCTCCTCGATCTTGGGCAGCGCCTCCTCGATCGGCTTGACGACCGCCGTCTTGGCCGCCTCGGCCGCCTTCTTGGCCGCCTCCTGCGCGCCCTTGGCCGCGCCCTCCGCGGACTTGGCGGCATCCTCCGCCTTGCTGGCCGCCGTCTTCGCGCTGTCGCACCCGAGGGCGAACAGTCCGCACGCCGTCACCAACAGTCCGAGCCCCAGTGAGCGGGACATGACCAGTCTCCGTCGCGAGTGTCCCCGGCGAACTATCCGGGAGAGGGGAACAGCGGGCGACCCACAATCGCCCCGCCATCGCTACTGACACCCGGATCGGGCAGACTATTCCCGCGAATTTGGATTCACCGGCGAGCAGTCTCGATCCACCCGCCGCCGAGTACGCGGGAGCCGTCGTAGAAAACGACGGCCTGACCTGGAGTAACGGCCGACTGCGACTCCGCGAAGCGAACGTCAGCCCCGCCGTCCGCGGTCGCGACGACCGTCGCCGGGCAACCGGCGTGGCGGTAGCGGATCTTCGCCGTGCAGGCGAGTGGCGCCAGCGGTGGGTCGATCAGCCAGTTCACCTGTGAGGCGACCAGTCCGTTCGCCAGCAGGTCTTCCGGGTCGCCAACGACCACGGTGCGTGTCTCGGGGACCACCTCCAGCACGAACCGCTTCTTCCCGGCCGCGACGCCCAGTCCCTTGCGCTGGCCGACGGTGAACCGGTCGATGCCATCGTGCTCGCCCAGGACCGTGCCGTCCTTCTCGACAACGGTGCCGGCGAGCGCCGCGCCGGGCCGCCGCCGGCGGACCACGTCGGTGTGGTCGCCCGACGGCACGAAGCAGATCTCGACGCTGTCCGGCTTGTCCGCGACGCCGAGCAACCCCGCCTCGCGGGCGACCTCGCGCACCTGCGGCTTGCTCAGCCCGCCGATCGGGAACAGCAGGTGCGGCAGCACGTCGCGCTGGATGCCGTGCAGGACGTAGGACTGGTCCTTGTCCGGGTCGAGGCCGCGGTACAGCTCCGGCCCATTCGGCCCGGGGAGGATTTGCGCGTAGTGCCCGGTGGCGATGAAGTCCGCTCCGAGCTGCCTTGCGAACGCCCAGAGCTGGCCAAACTTCAGCCAGGTATTGCACACCACGCACGGGTTCGGGGTGCGGCCGCGGAGGTACTCGTCCGCGAAGTAGTCGATGATGCGGTCGAACTCTCGCTCGAAGTCCAGCGCGTAGAACGGCAGGTCGAGCCGGTCCGCCACCCGGCGCGCATCGCCGGCGTCGATGGCCGAGCAGCAGCCCTTCTTGTTGTCGCGACGGGTGTCGGCCTCGTCGGTGTGGGCGCCGGTCCGCATGAACAGGCCGACCACGTCGTACCCCTGCCGCCGCAGCAGCACGGCCGACGCCGAGCTGTCCACCCCGCCGCTCATCGCCAGCACCACCCGACCCGGCATGGACCCAACCTCCTCGCAACCGACCTGGCGCGATCCGCACGACCCCCTCAGTATACCGGACACGGCTTCCCCGGCCCTCGTTCGGACGGGCGGGTCAGGCGATCAGGCGATCAGGCGATCACCACACCCCATCTGATCGCCTGACCCCGGCGGGCCGTCACAACCGACCCTCATCGAAGGCAATTGACGGCATTATCCGGATTATCACTTGATACTGAACAAATTATCATGCATACCATCGAAAGTGTACGGGTGTACCGATATATCCCCAGGGGCCGCCCATGTCGCTGCGCTACCTGTTCGTGGACATGAACGCTTTCTTCGCGTCGGTCGAACAGCAGGACAACCCGGCGCTGCGCGGCCGGCCGGTGGCGGTCGTGCCGGTGCTGGCCCGGACGACGTGCTGCCTGGCGGTCAGCTACGAGGGCAAGGCGAAGGGGGTGAAGACCGGCACCCCGGTCTGGGAGGCGGAGCAACTCTGCCCCGGAATGACGTTCGTGGTCGGCCGGCACGACCGGTACACCGAGGTCCACCACCAGATCGTCAAGGCGGTCGGCCGGTGCGCCCCGGTCGAGCGGGTCATGTCCGTGGACGAGATGGCGTGCAAGCTGATCGGCGACGAGCGCAAGCCCGCGGCGGCCGAGGCCATCGGGCGGCGGATCAAGGCGGAGATCCGGGCCACGGTCGGGGACTACCTGCGGTGCTCGGTCGGCGTCGGCCCGAGCGTGATGCTGGCGAAGGTGGCCGGCGACATGAAGAAGCCGGACGGGCTGACGCTGATCGAGACGAAGGACCTGCCGGGCGCGCTGTACCAGTTGAAGCTCACCGACTTCCCCGGCATCGGCCCGCGGATGGAGAAGCGGTTCCTGCGGCACGGCATCTCGACCGTCCGCCAGCTCATCGGGCTGACTGTGAGACAGCTCTCGACAATCTGGGGCAGCCGGGTACACGGCGAGCGGTGGTTCCACCTGCTGCGCGGCGACGACCTGCCGGACCGGGCGACGCGGCGGCGGACGGTGGGCCAGTCGCACGTGCTGCCGCCCGCGCTGCGGACCGACGCGGGGGCGCACGGGGTGCTGTCGCGGCTGATCCACAAGGCGGCGGCCCGGCTGCGGACGATCGACTACTGGGCCGGGGCGCTGGCGGTGGGGGTGCGGTACGACACCGGCCACACCTGGGACGCGGGGTGCAAGCTGCCGCGGTGCCAGGACACGCTCAACCTGCTGCGGGCCTTCGGCCGGATGTGGGAGGACCGCCCGCCGGTCGGCCAGCCGTTGCAGGTGTGGATGGTGCTCTCCGACCTGGTCCCGGCCCGGTCGGCGACGCCGTCGCTGTTCGAGTTCGACCGCCAGGTGACGGACCTGTCGCACGCGATGGACCGGGTGAACCGCCTGTTCGGCAAGCACACCGTGCGGTTCGGGACGGCCGTCGGCAGCGAGGAGACGGCCCCGACGCGGATCGCGTTCAACCAGATCCCCGAGTTCGACCCGGCGTTCGTGTGACGGCGGCCGGTCCGCCGGCGGTATGATGGGGGTATCCCCCAGCCGGTCCCGCGGAGCCGCCCATGTTCCCCCTCTTTGGCCAGGATGTGGTCGCCGACATCGCCAACGACTCGGGCAAGAAGATCGCCGTCGCGGCGGTCGTGACGGTGGTCACGTCGGTGGCGTCGTTCGTGATCGGCCGGTACTGGGGCCGGTACAAGGCGAGCCGCGAGTGGCACCGCAAGGAGTTCCTCGGCCGGGTCATCGTCAGCCTGAACATCTTCGCCGACGGATACCTGAAGATCCGCACGGTGATGGAGCGGTCGCTGGAGGAGGTGTTCCTCAACCAGGTGGCAATCGACAAGGTGACGGCCGCCTCGTGGCGGTGTACGCCGGACAACCCGATGCTGCCGATCGCGCGTGAGGACCGGTGGTACATCCTGAACTTCGTGCTGAACGCGGTATCCGAGTACTTTGCTGCCGGTCAGGTCAAGCAGGACGCCGGCGAGAAGGTGACGACGGTGCGGTACGCCCTGTTCCTGACGGCCGAGTTGGTCGGCGACGAGCGAATCCGCAAGGTGCGGGCGATGCTGGTGAAGCAGGAGCACCTGACGAACTTCCCGTACCCGGACACGCTGCCGAAGCTGGAGAACGCCTGGCACGAGGACCGGATCAAGACGCTCCGCAAGGCGGCCGAGCTGTACGCGAAGGAGCCGGACAACTTCCTGACACTGGAAGTGTGCGTGTGAACTAACTCTCTGAGCCGCGGAGCGGCGTCAGATGCGTAGCCAGGGGCGAAAGCCCCTGGACAGCCCATAAACATCGTGAGCC
>DATLIF010000408.1:0-9575 GCA_035539575.1 Fimbriiglobus sp.
GACGGTGGGCCTCGAAGACTCGACCCACCCTACAAGAACCCTTCTTACTTCGGCCGCCCCCTTCCGGCCGCTTCCCGGTTTCTCATTTGACGCGGCGGCCCGGGCGCCCATCATAGGCCGGTGCGGGCCGCGCCCGCCCCGCCTCACCCCCCGGAGGACTGACTCATGCGATTCCGGTTCGCTCCGCTGGCCGTCGCGGTCGCGCTGGCCGCCGGCCCGGCCGTGGCCGCCCCGGCTGATGCCCTCAAGAAGGGCACCCCCGCCGTCAACTCGATCTCCGCCCTGGCGTTCGGCCCGAACGGGCTCCTGTTCATCGGCGACCCGGAGTCGGCCACCATCACCGCGGTGGACACCGGCGACGCCCAGCCCGGCGGCAAGGGCGATGTGAACGTCGCCAACCTCGGCGAGCAAGTCGGGGCGGCGCTGGGCACCGACAAGGCCAACATCACGGTCAACGACGTGAAGGTGAACCCAGCGTCCGGCACCATCTACCTGGCCGTCACCCGCGGCCGGGGCAAGGAGGGCGCCCCGGCGGTCGTGAAGATGACCCGGGACGGCAAGCTGTCGCTCTTCGAGTTGAAGGACGTATCGTTCGCCCAGGTGAAGATCCCGAACGCCAGCGACCGCCAGCGGACCGAGGCGATCACCAGCCTGGCCTTCATCGACGGCAAGGTAATCGTGGCCGGGCTGTCCAACGAGGAGTTCGCGTCCACGTTGCGGGCGATCCCGTACCCGTTCGCCGAGGCGGACAAGGGGACCAGCGTCGAGGTGTTCCACGGGGCACACGGCCGGCTGGAGACCAACGCCCCGGTGCGGTCGTTCGTGCCATACAAGATCAGCGGGGCCGACTACATCCTGGCTTCGTACCAGTGCACGCCACTGGTCAAGTTCCCGCTGTCGGACCTCAAGCCCGGGCAGAAGGTCCGCGGCACCACCATCGCCGAGCTGGGCAACCGCAACCGGCCGCTGGACATGATCGTCTACACCAAGGACAAGCAGGACTTCGTCCTGATGGCCAACAACGCCCGCGGCGTGATGAAGATCCCGGCCGATCAGTTCGACAAGGCCGAGCCGATCACCACCCGGCCGCAAGGCGACACGGCCGGCGTGAAGTACGAGACGATCGGCGAGTTGAAGGGGGTGACGCAACTCGACAAGCTCGACGACGGCCGGGCGCTGGTGCTGATCCAGGACCCGCCGCCGGCCCAGGGCGGCAAGGGCAAGCAGCCGGCACCGGCCGCCGACACCAAGCTGATCCTGAAGTCGATCCCGCTGCCGTAAGCTCTCACCGGCCCGCCACGGAGGGCGGCCCCTACCGGTAGGGGCCGCCCTCCGTGGCGGGCCGCGAAACCTCCGTCGTCCGCGGGCCTCGCCGACTTGAGCGAGGCCCGCTCCATTCTTCTCGGCCTCTCCCCTCCGCGCCCGTTGATCCCGCGTGTCCGGTCGTGCCCCCGGACGCGGTTGGGGCGATCCTCCCCGCCCGGCTGACCTGGTCGCGGCAGATTCTCCCACCCCTCCGGTTGCCCGGACACCGAACCGGTAGCAGTGTTGTCAGTCTCATCTGCCCGGACACGGAGGTCCACCCGATGGGTTCGCGCGCCCCTGCCCTCGCGGCGGCACTCCTCGCCCTGCTCCCCGCCATCGCCCGCCCGGATACCGGGTCCGTCAGTCTGTACCCGCCGGCCTTCGACCTCGGTGACCCGACCGGGCCGCCGATCGCCGGCTGGAACCCTCAACCCGGCGACGTGATCCTGTCCAACTCGACCCGGCCCGGTGCGGCACTGATGTACGTCTTCGCGATGACCGGACCTCCGGCCCACGCCGGGTTCGTCGTCCGCCTGCCGGACGGCCGGCCGGCCATCGCCGAGGCTGGCGGCGAGGGCGTCTTCAGCGCCCGCGTGACGCCGCTGGACCAGCGCATCGGTCAGTACGGCTGCTCGGTCTGGGTGCGCCGCCGATGCGCGCCGCTGACCGAGGAACAGTCGTGCCGGCTGACGCAGTTCGCGCTGGCGGCCGAAGGCGGCAGCTATGCCTGGGGCCGCGGCATCGGAATGGGCGCCCGACTCGGGGCTCGCGGCCCGCTGCGGACGTACCACCTCGGCTACCCGCGCGGCTGCGGCAAACGGTACTTCTGCGGCGAGTTCGTCGTCGAGGCGCTAGCCTTCGCCGGTGCCGTGGACGCGACGACCGCACGGCCCGGGGCCATGCTGCCGCGCGACCTGTTCTTCGACTCCTCGGCCAACCCGTACTTCAACCAGCACCCGCCGCTCGGCTGCGGCTGGGAGGCACCGGCGAAGTGGGAATGCAACGGCGCCGTCGGAGCCTGCTGTTCCGGCGCGACCGCCCACACCGTCGGAGCTTCCCCGGTCGGCGGCCCGGTGGTGGTCGGCGGGCACGCCTGGCCGGGAGATTACCACGACCCGCGCTATCCCGACCCGATCCCGCTGAAGCAGGCGAAGGGCGAGCAGCCTCGCAAGGATCAGCCGTCCGCCCCGTCCGAGTTACTGCCGCGGCCGCGGCCGATCGCGACCGACGCGATCTCGGCGTGGTTGCAGCGGCCGAACTAATCCGCGACAATCGGCCGGGTACACCCCGCCGAGGTTTCGCGATGACACTCCGCCGCGCGCCGCTGGTTCTGTTCGCCGCCGTCCTGCTCACCGCGCCCGCCCGCGCCACCGACCCGTTCGACCGGGGCAACCTCGTCGCCTGGTGCGTCGTCCCGTTCGACGCCAAGAATCGGTCGCCGGAGGACCGCGCCGCGATGCTCAAGCGGCTCGGGTTCACGAGGTTCGCCTACGACTGGCGGGCCGAGCACCTGCCGACGTTCGAGCGAGAACTCGCCGCTCTCAAGGCGAACGGCATCGAGTTGACCGCGGTCTGGTTTCCCGGCGGGCTAAACAAGGACGGCCAGCTCATTCTCGACGCGCTCAAGAAGCACAACGTCCGCACGCAACTCTGGGTGATGCTGCCCGACCCCGCGCCGGGCAAGGACGGCGCCGCGAAGCTCCAGGCGGCTCGGGACCAAATCGCCCCGCTGGCCCGGACCGCGTTGCGGCAGGATTGCAAGGTCGGCCTGTACAACCACGGCGGCTGGGGCGGTGAGCCGGAGAACCTCGTCGCGCTCGTCGGGGCGATCAACCTGCCGAACGTCGGCATCGTCTACAACCTGCACCACGGCCACGACCACCTCGACCGGTTCGCCGACCACCTCCAGGCGATGTCGCCGCACCTGCTCTGCCTGAACCTCAACGGCATGGTGAAGGGCGGCGACAAGGCCGGGAAGAAGATCCTGCCGCTGGGCCAGGGCGACCAGGACCTGGGCCTGATGAAGGCTATCCGCGCCAGCGGCTACCGCGGCCCGATCGGGATCATCGGCCACACGCAGGACGACGCCGAGGAGCGGCTGCGCGACAACCTCGACGGCCTCGACTGGCTCCTGCCGCAACTCGACGGCAAGCCCCCCGGCTCGAAGCCGACGCCGCGAACGATGGCCGCGCTGCCGTGGCAGGTCCGTCTAACGGCCGGCGCGGCCCCGGCCGTCGAGGTGGTCGGCCTGACCGCCGAGGAGCTTGGCTGGTTACGCAAGACGAAGGACGTGGACTGGGCCGACGTCCTGACGGTCGCGGTCGGCGGCGGGAAGACGGCAATCCCCGGCTCGTACCGTGTGGAAGGCTCGGCCCTGCGGTTCACCCCGCGGTTCCCGCTCACCCCGGGCGTGACGTACCGGGCCACCTTCGACCCGAACCCGATCCCGGTCCACCCGGACGTTCACCTGCGGGCCGTGACCGCGGACCTCGTCGTGCCGAAGCCGAAGCGCGAGCCGACCACGGTCATCACCCGGGTACACCCGACCGCCGACCGGCTACCGGAGAACACCCTGCGGTGGTACGTCCACTTCTCCGTCCCAATGGCCCGCGGCGGCGCGTACCGGCACGTCAAACTGCTCTGCGGCGAGACGGAGGTGGAATACCCGTTTCTGGAGCTGGACGAGGAACTGTGGTCGGCCGACGGCAAGCGGTTCACGCTGCTGTTCGACCCCGGCCGGGTGAAGCGTGGGCTGAAGCCCCGGGAGGAAGCCGGGCCGGTGCTGGAGGAGGGGAAGAAGTACACGCTGGTCTTCGACCGGGCCTGGGAGGACGAAAACGGCTTCCCGCTCAGGGAGTCGGTCCGCAAGTCGTTCGCGGTCGAACCGCCGGACGATACGCCGATCGACCCGGTGAAGTGGGCGATCACGCCGCCGGGCGAGCAACTAACGGTGAAGCTGGACAAGCCGCTCGACCACGCGCTCTTGCACCGGATGGTCTGGGTGGTCGGCCCGGATGGCAAGAAGCTGGCCGGCACCATCGAGGTGCCGCCCGCGGCGGACGTGTGGGCGTTCAAACCGGCCGGCGGGTGGCCGACTGGCGAGTACCGGCTTGTAATCGACACCCGGCTGGAGGACGTGTGCGGCAACCGGGTCGGGCGGGCGTTCGAGGTGGACGTGTTCGAGCCGGTGCAGAAGCGGGTCGAAAGCATGACCGTGGAGCGGCGGTTCACGGTGAAGTAAGCGGATTCGCCACAAAGGCACAATGGACAGAGTGAAGACAGAAAACCGGGGTTCCAGGACAGAGAATCCGAGGTCCAGAAAAAGGGCCGGAAGGTCTTCTCCCGTGACCGCCCGGGGCCATTGGGTTCCGCGGGCGATCACGGGAGATCGAAGGATTTAACGCAACCCGGTATCACTCCTGCGGCGGCTCAGCGACCCACTCGACGACCGCCGCGGTCGGGACGGGGGTCGCCTTCGCCCCGTTGCGGTACGTCCCCTTCAGCACCCAGACCATCGACCGCATGGCCTTCGCGGCCGGGTCGTAGACGCCGACGCCGCGGCCGGTCGCCTCGGCGGTGATTGGGAACTTCTCGTTGCCGTCGCGTAGGTGCCGCGACTGCCACGCCCCGGTGTAGCGGACCACGACCAGCCCGTCCGCCTGCCGGGCGACGCGGGCGGTGATCTCGGCCCGGGTCACGTCCGCCGGACGGGGGGCGAGGATCGAGTCGGTCAGGTGACTGAGCGCCGGGGCGAACTTCTTCCCCGTCGCCTCCGGGAGCGACCACTCAGTCTTCCCGTCCGGCGGGGCGAACGCAGCCCACTCGTCCTTCGCCAGCAAGACGCTATCGACGGCCGGCGCGCCCTCCTGCTTGCCGCGGAGCTGGCCGATGACGCTCACTGCCAGCCGGGCGCCGTCTGTTGTGAGCCCGACACCGCGGTCCGGGAACGGGTTGGCCGCCCGAACGGCTCGCGGCGGAAGCGTTCCGGCCGCCCGGATCGCCTCCTCCAGCATCGCGAGGGTGCCGTCCACCCACTTCTTCGCGTTGTCGCGGGCCGACAGGCCGGGGGTGTTTCTGTGGTAGTGGTGCGCGAGGACCTTGCCGTCGGGCGTGACGACCCACAGGCCCTGCGGCCACTGCTTCATGAGGTTGCGGAAGAACCGCCCCTCGTCCGTGTCCGGCAGGCGGTCGGTGTTCAGGGCGACGGGGACGAAGTTCGGGGCGACGAGCCGGATCACCCGCTCATCGTTCAGGGGGCCCGCACGGAGCCCGGCGGCGTACCCTCAGCACCGCTCTAGCGGGCTGCCGTCGCGGTCGCGTCCGCCGGCCAGCCAGACAAGCAGCGGGCGGTTCTCGTCCCGGGCCTGCTTGAGCGCATCGGCGGCTTCGACGTGCCAGGGGATCTGCTGCCAGCGGAACCCGGAGGCGTGCGGCCGGACCGCGGCGGCCTGCCGGAGCAGGTCTTCGCGCTCCGGCACCGCGTCCGCGGCGAACGCACAACACGGGAGTGAGAGGACAAGAAGGAATCGCACCACGGCGCACTCCGTTGCAAGAGGGGGCGATCCAAAGCCCACCCACGGAAGTGGGTGGGCTACCACCTTAACCACCCCACTCCGACTGGAGTAGGGCAAACATCATCAGGTCGTGGAACTGCTCACGCTCGCGGCGATAGGCGGCTGACCGCAGTGTCCCCTCGTACTGAAAGCCCGCCTTCTCCAGCACCCGGGCGCTCGCCGGGTTGCCGACGATCACCCGGGACTGAACACGCTCGACGAACGGAAAGGTGGCGAACACATACCGCAGCACCGCCGTTGTCGCCTCGGTGGCGATGCCACGGCCCCACAGGTGTTCGGCGATCCAGTAACCCAGTTCCAGGATGGGGCCGGCGGCCGGCACCCAGCGACAGCCAATCGCCCCGATCATGCGTGGGTCCGTATCGCCCTTGAGGGTGATGGCGAGCGGGTCCGGCGCCTTCTGGGCGTAGCTGGACGCGACGTAGTCGCGGACGAAGTCGAGGGAGTCGTTGCGGGTTTTGTGCGTCTCGAACAGGGTGAACCGGGTGAGGTTCGGGTTGGAGCAGGCGGCGAAGACCGCGTCAGCGTCGGCCTCCGTGACCGGCCGCAGGACGAGCCGGTCGGTCTCGATGGTTGGCGGGGTCCAGAACAGGTCCATGTGGTGTTACCGTCCGAACGCGGCGCGTTCGACCTCGGCCCGGTCGATGTGGGGCGTCGCCCCCTGGTGTTCGCACACCCGGGCGGCGTAGTGGTTGGCGAACCGGGCGCATTCCCGCAGCGGCCGGCCCTCCAGGTGCAGGCAGACCATCGCCGCCGTGAACGCATCCCCGGCCCCGACGGTATCCACGACACGGGCCGGGACTCCGGATTCATCAGTGTTCTCGTCCACGACGTAAGAACTTCCTTCGTCGGGGTCGTCCACCTCCCACTGACGGTAGACTCGGCATCCACTCTGGCCACGGGTAACGCAAACAACGTCGATCCGGTGATACTGCCAGCCTGCGACTCCCGCGGCCATTCCAAGTTGGATCATGTCGATCGACGGTGTGAACAGATCGCACCCCAACCCGTCGAGTAGTGCCAACTCTTCATCGTTGACCTTCAGCCAGCTCGCCATGCCGAGTAGCCCGACGATGGTGGCCCGGGTGAAGTACTGTTGACGAATGTTGACGTCGAAGACCCGTGGGGTGGTTGGCCTGGTGGTGTACACCTCCCGGGCAAATGTCGCGACAACAGACGGTCCGGAGCGGCTACCGAGTGTGCCGAACGAAACCGCCTTGGCCCGTCGGGCGAGTCGGTTTAATTGGTCATCCCACCCGATGTAATCCCATGCCACATCCTCAGTGATCGAGTACGCCGGCTGGCCTTGCTCACCGACCGTCACCCGCACGGTACCGGTCGGGTGTTCGGGGTCGGTCTCAATGAAGTCGTCGATCAACCCGAGCCGGCGGACCTCCTCGCGCAGCTCGCGGCCCAGGTCGTCGTTGCCGACCCGGCTGACGATCACCGCGTCGTGGCCGAGTTGCTTACAGTGGAACGCGAAGTTGAACGGCGCCCCGCCGGCCACCTTCCGGCCGTCCGGGAACACGTCCCACAGCAGCTCGCCGATGCCGACGATCGGGTTCATGGCGTCTCATGGCGAACGGCCGGCGTAATCCGGCTGGTGCTACCCACCACGTCCCGGGCGGACCACCAGCCGGCTTACGCCGGCCGTTCGCCCGGACTCCACGGCGCCGGCTTCTTGTCGAAGAACGCCGTCAGCCCGTGCCGGCACTCGTCGGTCAGCCGCGGCTCGGCGCTGGCCATCGCCAGCTCCTCCACCGGCACCGCCTGCCGGCCGCAGCGCCGCAACAAGTCCTTGGTCGTCGCCAGCGCCTTCGGGCCGCCCTCGGCCAGCGACCGGCACCACATCAGCGCCCGGCCCCGCAACTCTTCCGGCGATACCACAGCATTGATTAGCCCGTGCCGCAGTGCCCCCTCGGCGTCGATCAGCTCGCCGGTCAGGAGCAGCCACCGGGCCGCCCGCTCGCCGACGTGCCGCAACAGGTGCGGCATCACCATCGCCGCGACCAGGCCCCGCCGCACCTCCGGGTAGCCGAACTTCGCCGTGGGAACCGCCAGCGCCAGGTCGCAGACCGTCACCAGCCCCGCCCCACCGGCCACCGCCGCGCCGTTGACCGCTGCCACGGTGGGCTTCGGCAGGGTGTAGATGAACTCGTACAGCGCCGACAGCTTCGCCGCGTCGTCCCAGACCAGTTCCGCCTCGGACTGGTTCTCCAGCGTGCCGCGCAGCTCGTCGAGGTCCATGCCGGCGCAGAACGCGGTCCCGGCCCCGGTCAGCACCACCGCCCGGGCCGCGGAGTCGGCAGCCGCCCGACGGAACGCATCGGCCAGCGCGGCAATGAGTGCCCGGCTCAGGGCGTTCCGCTTATCGGGGCGGTTGATCGTCAGCACCGCGGCTGGCGGCTCCAACTCGTAGCGCACCAGGTTCTGCGTCTCGGCCATCGCGTTTTCCTCCCAGTCCGCCCGATTCTACGCCGTCGGCCCGAACTTTCGCCACCCGCCGCAGCGGCGTACTCCTCCCCTTACGAGGTTAACTTGACGAAGGCCGAACGTCGTTCTTGAATCGGGATAGCGAAACTCTCCGTTCCCGGGTCCCGTCCGTCGAGGTGCGACATGCGCGCGCGATTCGCAGGGTTGGTCGGACTGGTCGGCGCCATCGCCGCCACGGTCGGGCCGGAGGCGGTCGGGCAGCCGTCCGCCCCGAAGCCGGTCTGGGCGTTCGCCCACGACCTGCGGGTCCGCAAGGGCGGGGAGAAGGACTTCACCCCGGAGACGCCCAAGGTCGGCGTCGAGTTCTTCAAGGACGAGGCCGGCGGCGCGCTGGTCGCCGTCACCCAGGTCGGCGACCTGGAAGTCGTCCCGGCCGGACAGGTCGGGGCGGAGAAGAAGGCGGCTTGGCTGTTCGCCCACGACCTGCGGGCTCGCAAGGGGGACGAGGAGAAGTTCACCGCGAGTACCACCAAGTACGGCGTCGAGGCGTTCAAGGACACCGCGACGGGCAAGATCCTCTACGTCAGCGAGAAGGCGACGGTGGCGCTGGCCGACGCCCCGGGGTCGGTCGCCGCCGACAAGGAGCCGGCCTGGCACCACGCGCTGGTCCTGAAGGTCCGCGGGCCGAACGAGAAGGAGTGGGCCAACGCCCGGAAGTTCGGCGTCGAGGCGTTCAAGGACGGCAACACCGGCGGGCTGATCTACGTCACCGAGACGGGCTCGCTGGCGTGCCTGCCGGCCCCGCCCCAGCCGCCGGCCCCGGACAAGGTCAAGCCGCCGACCGCCCTGTACGGGCTGGAACTGCGGGTTCGCAAGGCGGATGAGCCGGACTTCACCGGCAACACGAAGAAGGTCGGCGTCGAGGTGTTCCGTGACGAGAACACCGGCGGCCTGCTGTACATCTCGGAGACCGGCTCGGTCGCCGCGGTCCCGGCCCCGGCCCAGGTGAAGTCCGGCGGCGGGGTGGACTGGCGGCACGCCATGACGCTCAAGGCCCGCCCCGGCGGCGTCAACGAGTTCGAGAAGGCCAACAAGTTCGGCGTCGAGGTGTTCCAGGACAAGAACACCGGCTACCTGGTGTACGCCTCCGAGACGGGCGCCATCGCCGTGCTGGCCAAGAAGTAGCAGACACGAGACACGAGACACGAGACAGGGCAGGATAGACCAGGCCGGGGTGTCTATACTGTCTCGTGTCTCGTGTCT
>DATLIF010000409.1:0-8123 GCA_035539575.1 Fimbriiglobus sp.
AAGCTGGCCGTGGAGGTCGGGTTCGACTTCCTCGACGTCAAACAGTGCCACCGCTACCTGCTCAACGAACTGCTCGGGGCACGCAACCGTCCCGGCCCGTATGGCGGCAGTTTCGAGAACCGCACCCGGCTGGCCCGCGAGATCTTCCAGGCGATCCGGGCCGCGGTCCCGTCGCACGTCGTCCTCGCCACGCGGCTCAACGTCTACGACGGCATCCCGTACCACATGGGCTCCGACGGCGACGGCGCCCCCGACCCGTGGACCACGCCGCTGGCCAACGGCTGGGGCATGAGCGAGACGGACCCGTTCACCCCGGACCTGGCCGAGCCGCTGCGGTGGGTCGCGGAAATGCGAACGCTCGGGGTGCAACTGGTCAACGTGACGATGGGCAACCCGTATGCGCAGCCACACTTCGGCCGGCCGTTCGAGTACCCGCCGCCGGACGGGTACGAGTCGCCGGAGCACCCGCTGGTCGGCGTGGACCGCCATTTCCGGGCGACCGAAGTGATTCAGCGCACTCAGCCGGACTTGCCAGTGGTCGGGACCGGGTACAGCTACCTGCAAGAGTTCCTGCCCGCGGCCGGGGCGGCGAACGTCCGCGACGGCCGGGTGACGCTGGTCGGGGTCGGCCGGGCGTCGCTGGCGCAGCCGGACTGGGTGCGGCAACTGCTCGACCACGGCAAGCTCGACCGCAAGCGGGTGTGCCGCACGTTCAGCTACTGCACCGCGCTGATGCGTGCGAAGGACCACCCGCTCGGCCAGTACCCGACTGGCTGCCCGCCGTTCGACAAGGAGGGGTACGGCGAGGTGTGGAAGGAAGTGCAGGCGCTCCAGGTGAAGAAGTCCCCCGCCGCCGGTGAATAACTCTGCGGAATCAGTCGCTTCTCGCGCGAGACGGCCAGTCGCTTTGGGTAGGGCATGCAGGGCGTGCCGATCGTGAGCGAACAGGACGGGACCGCGAAGGCCACGAACCGGCACGCCGTGCGTGCCCTACGCTGCGATGCGCCCGCGGGCCGGGGCCATCGCCCGCAACTCGTCGAGCACCTCGCCGGTCAGCACCTCTTCCAGCCTCGCTAACGCCCGCGCGATCGTCGCCCCGTCCGTGACCCGGTGGTCGTAGATTACCCGTACCGTCACCGACCCGTCCGGGTCGATCACCCCGTAGTTGAGTGTCACCGTCAACGGCGAGATTGGGTGCAGCGATTCGGCCCCGAGCGCCGAGTACGTCGAAAGGCCGAACGTGCCGAACTGGCCCGGCCGGGTCCGCGACAGGTTTAGCCCCAGCCACAGGAGCAGCCGCCGTAGCGGACGCGGGAATCGGGCCATCGCCAGCATCTTGCGGAATGGCTTGACCGACTCCAGCGGCGCCTCGGCGAACATGCGGACGCGGGCGTGGATCTCGGCCAGGGGCAGCGACGCCGGGTCGCCGATCTTGCCGAAGAAGACCGCCGGCTCGCCCTCGTAGTCGCGTTCGACGGCGACGCTGGCCACGCTGTGCGGGTACTCGACCAGGTGCGGCCACGGCAGTGCGATGTACGCGCGCCGAAGGGCGGGGACCTCGGCTGCCACCTTCGCGTACGCCTTCAGGAAGACCGCCGGCCAGCCCGGCCGGTCCGGCAGCGAAGACCGCGCGGCCGCCACGTCCACCAGCATCATCCGCCGCTGGACGGGGACGGTCGGGATCTTCGCCGCGAAGTGCAGCACGTCGCCCAGGAACCGCCTGGGCAGCGACAGCCCGATCCACCGACCGCGCATGACGCACCGTCCGATCAGACTGGTTTGAGGGCCCGGAAGATGTAAGCCTGGTCGCAGTAGCTCAGGCGGTGGGCGACGGGGCCGAAGCCAACATCGGTCAACTTGCGAGTCACGACCTCGGCCGGCAGGTAGTGGAACCGGCCGGTCCGGGCTTCACGCTTCAGCCACCGACCGTACCGCATCATCCGCAGGGACCGCTTGAGAAACCGCAGCGGGTGGTCCGACCGCAGCGCCGCCCCCAGCGAGTGCCGGGCCACCTTGCCCCAGGACGGCTCCGGCACGTTGACCGAGAAGACGAACCGGCCGCCGGGGCGGATCACCCGGAACACCTCGGCCAGCAACCGGTCGTAGGCGGCGGTCGTCCATCGGCCGGTGGATTCGTCGAACGACTCGGCGTAGGAGATCGACAGCCCGGAGACGGCGTGGTCGAACCCGCCGTCGGCGAACGGCTCCAGCCCGGAACTGAAGTCGTGGCAGACGAACCGCACCCGCATCCCCGGCGGCGGCGACAGGCTTTCCCGCAGCCGGGCGTAGGCGTCCTCGTTGGCCGCAGCACAGTCCGCGCCGACGACCTCTGCCACTTGTCCGCCGGTCCGTTCCCAGATGGCCTGCGAGATTGACCCGCCGCCGCAGCCCAGATCCAGCCACCGCTCGCCTAGACCGGGGGCCGCCCAGTCCAGTGTGTCGGCGAGGAGCTTCTGGTACGGCGGAACCTCGTGCTGGCTCCAGAACGCCTTGGCGCACTTGGCGTCCGGCCAGTAGTTCGTCGCGGTGGCGGGCATCCGATCCTCCGGCCCGTCGGGGCGTGATGAGATAACCCATCCCCCGGGGATTGACAAGTCCAACGCCTGGTCGCGGCGTATAACACCCGGCACCGACTCGAACTTTGCCGCAACGGTACACCATGCGTCCTAACACGGTCAAGCGCCTACTCCGCGAGGGCAAGCCCGCCGTCGGCACCTGGCTGACGCTCGGCAGCATCACCGCCGCCCGGTTCCTGGCCCGGGCCGGGTTCGACTGGCTGACGGTGGATATCGAGCACAACCTGATGGGCATGGAGACGGCCACCCACATGTTCGCGTCAGTGGCCGACGCCGGCTGCCCGGTGCTGGCCCGGGTTCCGTCGAACCGCCACGACCACGTCAAGCGGGTGCTCGACAACGGCGCCCACGGGATCGTGGTGCCGATGGTCAACACCCGGCAGGAGGCGCTGGACGCGGTATCCGCATGCCTGTACCCTCCGCGCGGGACGCGCAGCGTCGGCGGGGCCGTCCACGCCCTGAACTTCGCCGCCACCCCGGCCGACTATTACGCGAAGGCGGACGACGAGATCGCGATCATCCTCCAGTGCGAGCACATCCAGGCGGTGCGGGACTTCGACCAGGTGTATTCGGTCCCCGGGATCGATGCGGTGTTCGTCGGGCCGAACGACCTGGCGGCGAGCATGAGGTCGGCCGACGGCACGCCGCCGTCTCCCGAAGCATTCAAGCAGGCGCTGGCGGACATCCTGGCCGGGTGCCGGCGGAACAAGGTCGCGGCCGGCATCCACACGTTCAGTGTCGAGGACGCGCGAATGCGGATCGACGAGGGCTGGCAGTTCGTCGCGGTCAGCAGCGAGCTGCGGTTCATGGTGGACGGGGCGAGGAAGGTGGTCGATGGACTGGGACTCGGGAAGAGTGGCGCGGACCTGGCGAAGTATTAGGCGAACGGCCGGCGTAAGCCGGCTGGTGGCCTTTGCGACACCAGCCGGCTTACGCCGGCCGTTCGCCAGGATTCTCCTTGTCCGCCGCGACTCCGGGTGATATGGTTCCACAGTCCCAAGCGAGGTCCGTTCCGATGGCCAGCGTCGCGGTAGTCCGGTCGGTCGTGGCAGCCCCCGCGGTTGTCGCCGCTGCCGCTATCGCCGCCGCACTCGCGGCCGCCGCCGTCGCTACCACCTGACCTCCGGGACGCCAACGAATCAACCCGCCGGCCCCGGAGTGACCCTCCGGGGCTGGTTCCGTTTCAGGAGCTGTGTCATGCCCCCCGCGCCGCTGCCGTTGTCGGTCCAGGCGACCCGCACCTCGGACTCGCCGATCTCGTACTTCATCCAGAAGGCGATCGAGACGCCGGGGCTGGTGTCGCTGGCCGCCGGGCTGGTGGACGAGTCGTCGCTGCCGGCCGCCGACGTGGCGAAGGCTGTCGCCGACATCATGGCGGACCCCGTGGCGGCGCGGGCCGCCCTCCAGTACGGCTCGAACCAGGGGCTGATCTCGCTGCGGGAGAAGGTGCTGGCCCACGTCTGCACCGCGGACGGGGTGACGGCCGCGGACCTGAACCTGTCGGTCGGGGACGTGGTCGTCACGACCGGTTCGCAGCAACTGCTCTACCTGCTCGGGGAAGCGTTGTTCGACGAGGGGGACATCGTCATAACGGAGGCCCCGTCGTACTTCGTTTACCACAGCTCGCTGGGCAGCCACGGGGTCCGGGTGCTGCCGGTCCCGATGGACGCCGGCGGCATGAATCTCGACGCCCTGGCGGACCTGCTCGCCCGGCTGGAGCGGACCGGCGAGTTGGCGAAGCTGAAGCTCATCTACACGGTGGACTACTTCCAGAACCCGACCGGGCTGACCCTGGCCGCCGACCGCCGGCAGCGGCTGGTCGAACTGGCCCGCCGGTACAGCACGAGGCACCGCATCCTCATCCTCGAAGACGCCGCGTATCGGGAGTTGCGCTACGACGGTCCAGATCTGTCCAGCATCAAACGGTTCGACCCTGCGAACGAGTACGTCGTCTACACCAGCACCTTCTCGAAGCCGTGCGCCCCGGGGCTGAAGACCGGGTATGCCCTGATGCCGCGCGACCTCGTCGCCCCGGTCTGCCACCTGAAGGGGAACCACGACTTCGGCAGCAACAACCTGTCGCAGCATTTGCTCGACCGGTTGCTGGCGACCGGGGCGTACCACCGGCACGTCGAGACGCTGCGGGGCGTGTATCGGTCCAAGCGGGACGCGATGCTGCGGGCACTGGAGGCGGAGTTTGCCGACTGGCCGGACGTGCGGTGGACGAGGCCGGCCGGCGGCCTGTACGTCTGGGTAACGTTCCCGCCGTACGTCGATGCGGGACCGAACGGGCCATTGGTGCCGCGGGCGCTGGACGCCGGGGTGCTTTACGTCCCCGGCGAGTTCGGCCACGTCGCCGATGAGTTCGGGGCGGTGCCGCGGAACGAGGCGCGGCTGAGCTTCGGGGTGGCCGACGAGGGGCAGGTCGCCGAGGGAGTCCGCAGGCTGCGGAAGGCGTGTCGGGGACTGGAGGGGCAGGTCGTCAGGTCGTCAGGTCGTCAGGTCGTCAAGTCCTGACCCCTGGTTTCCGACGAGCCGCGGGGTTTCCCCCCGAGGCTCGTCGGGGGATCTCGAACGATCAACCGTCCGTCACCGCACGGTAAACTCGTGGCTGGACGGGCGGCCGGACGCTGCCTTGATCGTCCGCTTGCGGGCGTACAAGGCCTTGTCGGCGGCCTCGTAGGCGGCCGCCAGGCCGGCGGTGGCGGAGAACCCCGCCACGCCCCAGGCGATACCCAGGTCGATCGGACCGTCAACCCCGGGTAGCCGCTGGGCGAGCAGGGCCTCGTCGATCCGGGCCAGTCGGGCCGCCAAGTCGGACTCCGAGCAGCCGACCATGACCACCACGAACTCGTCGCCGCCGACCCGGAACATGGGGTCGGTTACCCGGAAGTGCGTCCGCAGTGCCCGCGCCAGGTATTGCAAGGCGGCGTCGCCGGCCTTGTGGCCGAACCGGTCGTTGATCGGCTTGAGATCGTTCAGGTCGATCGCCGCCAGGCTGCCCTCGGTCGGTGCCCCAGGTCCTTGAAGCAACTGTTCGTCGAACGCCCGGCGGTTCAACAGCCCCGTCTGCGCATCGGTCATGGCGGCTTGCGCCAACTCCTCGGTAGCCGCCGCGAGTTGACGGTTACGCGATTCCAACTCCTCCCGCATCCGGTCGGCCGCCAGCACCACCATCCCGAACGCCAGCCCGGTCAGGAGCAGCACATCGTAAAGAGACGCGTATTCCAGGTAGGACGGCCACCCGGGCGGCCGGAGGTAGACGTAGGTGCCGCCCACGGCGGCGTAGTGCCAGTTGAGGAGGACCAGTGCTGCCAGGGAGGCACGCACCAGCCAAAGTCCGATCGTCGGCGTGTGCGGACGGATCGGGGCCTTACGGGTGGCCAGGAGCGCCGTCAGGAACATCGCCCCCAGCACCAGCGAGTGGAACGGGAACAGGTGCAACGCGTCCCGCAGCAAGATGGGGGCGGTCACACCGAAGACCGCCGGTGGGCCCAGCGCCAGTAGGTGCCCGGCCCGCAACCGCTCCCCGGTGGCGTAGTCCCAGCAGCCGGCCCAGAGCAGGAACCCGAACAGGTATTCGGTCAGACAGTACCCGAACAAGAATGCAATACGGTGCTCGGGAAACCGGGCCGAGGCGAACAGCGAGAACAGCCCGGCGGCCAGGCACACCCAGCCGAACGACCAGTACTGCAGGAATCGGCCCGGGATGGCCCGGGTCATGGGCAATAGTAACCCCGCCACCAGCACGATCCCGACGGCCTGGATCAGTGTGGCGAGGAAGCTGATGTTCTGAAACGGGTCCGTCATCCGGGGTCCACGCGTCGGGCGGGTGACTCGGGAGCGGCCGCCTTCGGCATCCCAATCCTAGTACGAGCTGTCAAGCCGTGAGAGAAGTTTAACACCTGCCCTAACGGTTTGCTGGCTCTTGCCCTTGGCTCGGCCAGTTCGGGTCATGCTAACTGGGAAAACTCACTGTCAGATGAAAAATCGCGTTTGACAGTATATTTGTTACTGCTTCGGCTGGTCAACTGTCTGGAGTGGGAAGTCCGCCGATGGGGTATGCTGCTCACGGAGGATCGACTCCAACCGCTTGAGGACATCTGGGTTCCGTGCGGACACGTCTCGTGATTCTGTTGGATCCTTCGCCAAGTCGTACAGTTCGGTCTTGATGACCCCACTGGCGAGGTTCTGCCGGACCGACTTCCAGTCGCCGGTTCGGACCGCCTGCTGGCCACCGTAGGAGGGGAACTCCCAATACAGGAAGTCGTGGGTCTTCTGACCTGGCCGGCCCGTCAGGGTCGGCAGAATGCTGACACCGTCGGTATCCTTCGGCGGCTCGGCCTCGGCCAACTCGCACAGAGTCGGCAGCACGTCAGGGAAGTAGAACGGCGTGTCGCAGGTGGACCCCGGCTTGATCTTGCCCGGCCAGTAGGCGACGAACGGGGTGCGGATGCCGCCCTCGTACAGGCTCCCCTTCAGCCCGCGCAGGCCGCCGGCGGAATTGAAGAAGGTCGAGTCCGCGCCGCCGACGTTGTGGGTCGGGCCGTTGTCGCTGGTGAAGATCACCAGCGTGTTCTCGTCGAGCTTCAGATCCCGGAGTTTATCGAGGATGCGGCCGACGCTCCGATCCATGCGCGTGATCATCGCCGCGTACCCGGCGTGCGGAGCGGGGTGCGGCTGGTAGCTCTTGCGGCCCTTGATCGTACCGTCGTAGGCCGGGTCGTCACCGAGCTTACCCTTGTACTCGGCCAGCGAGTCCTCCGGCACCTGCACGGCGACGTGCGGCACGATGAACGGCAGGTACAGGAAGAACGGCTTCTCCTTGTTCGCGTCGAGAAACGCCAGCGCTTCCTTCTCGAACAGGTCCTGGGTGTAGCTGTCTCCGGTCGTGCCGTTGTTGCCGGGCAACTCGAACCGCTGGCCGTTGCGGTAGAGGTGCTTCGGGTAGTGCGTGTGGGCGTGCGCCTGGCAGTTGTAGCCGTAGAAGAAATCGAACCCCTGGGTCATCGGGCTGCCAGGGGTGTCGAACATGCCGAGGCCCCACTTGCCCGCGGCCCCGGTGATGTACCCCTTCGCCTTGAGCAACTCGGCGACAGTCGTCTCCGCGGCCGGCAGCGGGTGCTGGCCCTCCTCACCCTTCTTGAACTGCCGATTGTTGCGGACGGCGGCGTGGCCGGCGTGCTTGCCGGTCATCAGCACGCACCGGGACGGGGCGCAGACGGCGTTGCCGGCGTAGAACTGCGTGAACTTCATCCCACCGGCGGCCATGCGGTCCACGCCCGGGGTGCGGATCAACTTCTGACCGTAGCAGCCGAGTTCATGGGCACCGAGGTCGTCCGCGACGATCAGCACGACGTTCGGCGGCGCCGCGGTGAGCAGCGAGGCGAAGCCGAGCGCGAAGACACAGACCAGAGCGAGACGCATGATGAGGTCTCCGACGCAATGAACTGCGGGGGTCGTCCCCGCGGTCTGGAGAATACAGCGCCACCCCGTGGGGAGAAACCCCCGCGGACTGTCATTCCTGGCGAACGGCCGGCGTGAGCC
>DATLIF010000410.1:0-5444 GCA_035539575.1 Fimbriiglobus sp.
CCCCTACCTTGACCGCGCCGGCCGGGACGCCGTCGATCTCGAAGCCCCCTTCCCGGTCGAGGACCGCCTGGTGGTAGTCGCCGTGTGAGTCCACCAGGGTGACGCTGCCCCAGACCACCGGCTTGCCGCTGGCCGTCACCCGGCCCTTGACCGTCGGGGCGTCGCCGTTGCACCCGGCGACGAGTCCGACGAGCAGGGCCGCCCAGAAAGGGGTTCGTGCTCGCATGGGTGCCCTCCGGGTCACGGCAACTGGGCGACTTCGCCGCCGTTGATGCTCGCCATCAGCCGCAGCACGTCGTAGGAGCCGTAGGTGGCGAACCGGACCGACCCGTCGCCCAGGAGCCAGTTCGCCCCGCCGGAGTGGACGCTCCAGAAGTGGGTCGCGGCGCACCGGTTCGACACCACGTCCGGCTTGAAGATGCCGGGGTACGCGCAGCCGCTGACGTTCCGCTCGGTGTTGGGCAGGGCAAAGATCGTGTCGTTATCGCTGTAGGCCCACCACCCCCAGTACAGGTCATGCGACGGCGGCCGCTCCCCGACCAGCAGCGAGTTGCTCGTCCCGTCGGAGAAGCTCGCCAGCCGGACCGGCCGCCGGGTGGTGGAGTAGCCCCGAGTGTGGACAGCGAATGCCCCGTTGCGGGCGTTGCCGCCGGGGACGTCGTCCGGCGGGTCCCACTCGTCGTTGCCGGTCACCCCGAGGTAGCTGGTAACGGCGGCCCCGGTGCTGTGGGCCTTGCCGGCCAGCGGGTCCGACGGACAGACCCAGACCTTGGCCTGGGTCTTCATCATGTCCTGGAACGCGGTGTAGAGCTGGCTCGTGTTGGCCGCCCGCTCGATCGGCCGGAGCATGTTCTCCTGCTCGACGAACGGCAAGGCGCGGGTCATCCACGACCCGACCGTGTCGGCGCTGGCCGGGACGGAGCCGAAGTAGTAGGCCGAGAAGGCGCCGACCAAATGGCCGGAGGAAGTCCGCACAGTGGCCCGTGGGTACGGCAACTCGCCGCGGGCGTCGTGGTAGTTGTGGACCGCCAGGCCCCACTGCTTGAGGTTGTTGGTGCACTGAGTGCGGGCGGCGGCCTCGCGGACCTTCTGCACCGCGGGCAGCAACAGGCCGATCAAAATCGCGATGATCGCGATCACCACCAGCAGCTCAATGAGCGTGAAACCGGTCCTGGGACCGCGACGGGGGCCGGACGACATGGACTCCCACCTCCGAACGGGAACGCACCGGACCGAACCGGCCGTGAGTACGGCGGTCGGCCGGGACGGACTATCGCTCCGCCCCCGCAGCCGGGGGAAGGGTATGTCGGACGTCGGAATGCTTGCGAGCCGCCGAGCGAGCGGCCGGATCAGCGATTGTGGAAGCGTTCCCCGGCGCCGGGCCGGCGTCAATGAGGATTCGTTAATTTGTCGCGACTGGGGGGACGGGGCCGGGCGCGTCACCGGCGGGACCGGACGGATCAGACGTCTCGACAGATTCGGACGACGTGGCGGAGGATGTCGCGGACGGAGACGACGCCGACCGGCTTGCCGCCGGCCACGACGGGGAGGTGGCGGTAGCCGCCGCCAGCCATCTTGCCCAGGGCGAACGCCAGCGGGTCGTCGGCGGTGACGGTCTCCGGGTGGCGGGTCATGAACGCGGCGACCGGCCGCGAGTCGAAGCCGTTGGTCCCGGCCACCTTGGTCAGGAAGTCCCGCTCGGTCAGGATGCCGACCAGCCGCCCGGCCGGGTCGGTCACCAGCACCGCCCCGACCTGCCTGGCGATCATCTCGCGGACCGCCTTACCCAGGTCGGCGTCGGCCGGCACCGTGACCGGCTCCCGCGGGCCGAGGGCCGAGACCGGCTCGGTCATCAGGCTATGTTCGACCCGGTCGTGCGCGGTCGGCCGGTCGATCGCCGCCAGGTCGAACAGGCACCAGACGCACCAGTCCGCGCCGGGCAGGTTCCGCGTGTAGCCGCACAACGGACAGATCATGGCGGAGCGGTGAGCGGTGAGCGGTGAGCGGTGAGCGGTGAGCCAATCGGAAAGCGCACAGCCCGCGACCGGAATCCCCTCCCGGCCACGGGCTGTTCTATCAAGCTCACGGCTCATCGCTCACCGCTCAAAGCTATTCCACGGTCCAGACGTCTTCGGCCTTGAACAGATCCTCGACCTTGCCGGGGCCTTTCTTGGCGACGGAGTCGGCGATCTGCCGGTCGAGTTGCTCCTCGTAGGTCGGCTTCTGGACCGACCGCAGGACGCCGACCGGTTCCGGGAACTCGGGGCCGGTCATCCGGCTCAGGAGCGTGGCCAGCGTCGGCTCGGTCGCCTTCTCGTCGTGGACCAGCACGTCGTCCAGCCCGCAGTCCTTGCCGACCTCGACCACCTCGGGCCGCACGCCGTTGAGGCGGATGCCCTTGTTGCGGTCCTTGCCGAAGACCATCGGCTTGCCGTGCTCCAGGTACAACACGGTGTCGGCCTTCATCGACTTGTCGGTGGCGTACTCGAAGACGCCGTCGTTGAAGATCTTGCAGTTCTGGTAGATCTCGACGAACGCGGTCCCCTTGTGGGCGGCGGCTTTTTGCAGGGTGGCGACCAGGTGCTGCACGTCCACGTCGATGGTCCGGGCGACGAACGTGGCCTCGGCGGCCAGGGCGACGGTCAGCGGCCGGATCGGGGTGTCGAACGAGCCGGTCGGGCTGGTCTTGGTCTTGGTGCCCTGCCGGCTGGTCGGGGAGTACTGGCCCTTGGTCAGCCCGTAGATCTCGTTGTTGAACAGGAGGATCTTCAGGTCCATGTTCCGCCGCAGGGCGTGCAGCAGGTGGTTGCCGCCGATGGACAGGCCGTCGCCGTCACCGGTGACGACCCAGACCTGGAGATCCGGGTTCGCGAGCCGCAGCCCGGAGGCGAAGGTCGGGGCGCGGCCGTGGATGGTGTGGAACCCGTAGGTGTTCATGTAGTACGGGAAGCGGCTGGAGCAGCCGATCCCGGAGACGAACACCATCTTCTCGCGGGGCACGCCGACGGTGACGAGCGCCTTCTTCATCTGGGCGAGGATGGAGTAGTCCCCGCACCCGGGGCACCAGCGGACCTCCTGGTCGGAGGTCAGGTCCTTGGCGGTGAGCGTCGGAAGCGAAGTCGTCGCGGACATGGGTGTATTGGAATGTGGGTGTGGTGGTGGAACAAAACCCACTCGTTGCAACGAGTGGGCTTGCGCGGCATCAACTTAACATCTTCTCGATCGCGGCCTCGATCTCCGAAACGAGGAACGGACGCCCTTGAATCTTGTTTAATCCTTCCGCCGGGGCCAGGTACTTCGCCCGCAAGAGCCACAAGAGCTGCCCGGAGTTCAACTCGGGTACGAGAATCTTCTTGAACCGGCCAAGCACCTCGGCGGTGTTCTGCGGCATCGGGTTGAGGTGGCGCAAGTGCGCCTGGGCCACCTTGAGCCCCCGCCGCTGGCAGCGCTGCACCGCGGTCACGATCGACCCGTAGGTGCCGCCCCAGCCGATCACCAGTAGTTCCGCGTCGGCCGGCCCCTGCACCGGCATGTCCGGGATGGTCCGGGCGATGCCGGCGATCTTCGTCGCCCGGGTCTTGACCATGTGCTCGTGGTTGCCGGGCTCGTAGTTGATGTTCCCGGTCACGTCCTGCTTTTCGATGCCGCCGATGCGGTGCTCCAGGCCCGGGGTACCGGGGATCGCCCACGGCCGGGCCAGCAGGTCGTCGCGCTTGTACGGCAGGTACTTGCCGGCCCCGCCGCCCTCGCCCTCGGCCGCGCCGTTCTCGTGGCCGGGACCGGTCCATCCCGCGGCGTTCGGCTCGGTCGGGTGCTTGATCTCGATCTTCGGCAGCTTCGCCGGGTCGGGGATCTGCCACGGCTCGGAGCCGTTGGCCAGGTACCCGTCGGAGAGTACGAAGACCGGACACATGAACCGGGTGGCGATCCGCACCGCCTCCACGGCAATGTCGAAGCAGTCGGTCGGCGACTGCGGGGCCAGTACCGCCGCGGGGCACTCGCCGTTGCGGCCGAACATCACCTGGAGCAGGTCGGCCTGCTCGGTCTTGGTCGGCAGCCCGGTGCTGGGACCGCCACGTTGAATGTCCAGGATGACCAGCGGCAACTCGGTCATGACCGCCAGCCCGATCGCCTCGGACTTCAGGCAGATGCCGGGGCCGCTGGTTCCGGTGACGCCGATCGCCCCGCCGAAGCTCGCCCCGATGGCGACGCCGACCGCGGCGATCTCGTCCTCGGCCTGGAGCGTCTTGACCCCGAACCGCCGCATCTCGGCGAGTTGTTCGAGGATCGAACTGGCCGGGGTAATCGGGTAGCCGGAATAGACCAGCGTCTTGTTCGCCTGCTTGGCGGCGGCGACCAACCCCAGGGCCAGTGCCTCGTTGCCGGTGATCTTGCGGTAGGTGCCGGGGGCGATCTTCGCCTTGGCGACCTTGTACTGCACCGGCAGCAGTTCGACCGTCTCGCCGTAGTTGTACCCGGCCTTCAGCGCCCGGGTGTTGGCGTCCACGAACTGCGGGTTCTTGCCGAACTTGTCCTTGATCCACTTCAGGGTGACATCCAGCGGCCGCTCGTACATCCAGTACACGAGGCCCAGCGCGAAGAAGTTCTTGCACCGGTCGGCCTCGCGCGGGGTGAGCTTGCACTCCGCGACCGACTCCCGGGTCAGCTTGGTGATCGGCGCCCGCACGACCTTGTACCCGGTCAGCGTCCCGTCTTCGAGCGGGTTGACCTTGTACTTGGCCTTCTCCAGGTCGTTGGGCCCGAACGCGTCCGAGTTGACGACCAGGATGCCGCCGGACTCCAGGTCGCGGAGGTTGGTCTTCAGCGCGGCCGGGTTCATCACCACCAGGGCGTTGAGCACGTCGCCGGGGGTGTGGATGTCCTGGCTGGAGAAGTGGACCTGGAACCCGGAGACGCCGGGGAGCGTCCCGGCCGGGGCACGGATCTCCGCCGGGAAGTCCGGGAACGTCGCGATGTCGTTCCCGAGCAGGGCGGAGGTGTTGGTGAACTGGGTGCCGGCGAGCTGCATGCCGTCGCCGGAGTCGCCGGCGAACCGGATGGTGACCGACTCGACTTCTTGCGTGGTGTGCTGACCGTTTCGGGCGGCGGAAGGGGCGGGTGCGGCTACCCCACCGGACCCGTTGGGGGGGGTCATTTCGAACCTCGACGGACAACGTGAATACAGGTGAGCACAGGCCTCCGTATGGCAGCGGGCCTGTACGGTCTTTATATCGGATGGATTCGAGCGCCGGGGTCAAAATTTAACAGTCGGGTATCCCCTGCCGGCTGGACTGTTGAGAACCCCGGCCCCGGACGATAACTTCGGGTGCGGCGCGACCCCTGGGACCGCGGCCGTCCCGGCCGCTCTTAGTCCCGGATTCGGTTGCCTCTAGCGTGCCGCCGACGCCAGTCGGCGGGTTTCGGCCCGTCACCCGCCGACTGGC
>DATLIF010000411.1:0-12942 GCA_035539575.1 Fimbriiglobus sp.
CGACTTCTTGTAGGGCGGGGACGACCCGTCCGGGGGCCGGTCCTGTCGCGGCTCGGGATCTTGCTGCCCGGACTCCGTTGACCACGGCTCGGGGATGCCGCTGGTCAGGCCGCGGTAGCCCCGCAGCGGCTCGCCGATGACCACGCCCTTGTCGGTGATCTGGTATTCGTACATGTCGATCGAGTGCTTGCTGCGGCGCATCTTCACCACCATGAGCATCTTGCGGAACTGGCCGTTGATCGACACGTAGCGCATGCGCACGATGTCGTCGGCCAGGAACGAGACGGTGAACTTGCTCAGGTTCATCGAGGTGAAGTCCTCCTCGATCTCCACGGTGCTGACGATGGTCACGCCCAGGCGGGTGAGGGCCGCGATCATGCGATAGAGCGATTCGCGGAAGTCTTCGCGGAAGCCGGGGGCCAGCGCCATCTCGAAGCCGACCAGGGAGTCGATGACCAGGCGCTTGCAGCCGACTTCCTTGACGGACTTGACGATCTCGTGAACCGTCTCATCGACCGAGAGGTCCAGCGGGCGCAGGTAGATGAGTTTGAGCTTGCCGTTTTTCCGGGGCGTGTCGAAGTCGATGCCGAACATGGCGGCCCGCTGCACGTGCTCGGCGGGCAACTCCTCGAAGATGGCGACGATGCCCGGCTCGCCCTGGCGCAAACCTTCCGCGATGAACTGCATGCCGATGGTGGACTTGCCCGATCCGGAAGGGCCAGCAGCATGCTCTCGCCCTCGGGGATGCCGCCGCTCAGCATCTCATCGAGCCTGGCGATGCCGGTGGAAAGGCGCCGCGTGCCCTTGACGTGTCCTGAATCTTCGCTCAGCCCGAAGGTGCGTGGGAAGCAATGCAGGCCGGCCTCGGTGATGCGGAAGGTGTGCATGCCCGGCACGGACTCCACGCCGCGCATCTTCATGACCTGCATCCTGCGCACGATCGAGTTGCGCTCGACGGTCTGGTAGAGCCAGAACAGCCCGTCGGCCACGGTGAACACCGGGTTGTCGCGCAGCTCGCCCTCGACGTATTCGCCGACCAGGAACGAAGTGGCCTGCCAACTGGTCAGGTGCAGCGCCAGCCGCTGGACGAACCCCTGGAGTTCCATTTCGCTCTCGCTGGCCTGGGCCTTGCGCACCACGGTGCGAAAGGAATCGACCACCACGATCTTGGCGTTGGCGGCCTCGACCTCCCGGACGATCTCGTCCAGCACGGCGTTGAGGTCCTTGTCGAGCACGGTCTGGCTGAGGTTGACGAACCGGATCGCGCCGTCGAGCTTGGACAGGTCGAAGAACGTGAACTGCTGTTGGTAGCGCAGCATCTTGATGGCCGGCTCGCCCAGCACGGTGAAGTAGATCGCCGGCGTCTCCGGGCTGGCGTTGGCGAACATGATCTGATGCGCCAGCGTGGTCTTACCGCACCCGGGAGCGCCGGCGATGATGTTGAAGGAGTATTCGGGCAGGCCGCCGCCGAGGATCTCATCGAGGCCCGGCACGCCGGTGGGCAGTAGCCGAATGGTTACTCGTTCGGGCTCCGGCTTTTGTCCTGGCGTGCTCACGGGCCACCCTCGATTCTTCGATGGTATTCGCCTAACGGCTCGCCGGGCCAGGCGTCGCGTAGCAGGCGCGCCGTGATTGGCTCGCCGATGAAAGTGACCAACAGCGCGAGCAGATGGGCGATGAGTGCGGCGGCCGCGTCGCCCCCATCGGCGGTGAGCGGGGCCTGTCCTTCCAGGGAGCCGTCGGCCTTCTGCGTGACGCCGTCCAGCGCGGGGACTTCCGCCCTGGCCAGGGCCAGCGCCCGCCGCAGGATCGCCGTATAGCCGTCCGCGCCGGCAAATCGTGTGAGGGAGATCCGCAGTTTCTCACTGACCCGAACCGCTTCATGCACGCGCGGATCGGCCGCGGACTGGCTCGCCGCTTCCGCGGCCAGCAAACGCCGCGCCAGGTCTCGGGTGGATGGGGACGGCGAGTCCATAGCTACCCGAGCGTTGGGGTGATGGAAAACGCAGCCGAAGGTACCGATTCACCCCGGACGAGAAGGAATAAAGAGTACACGAGACAAGCTCGCACTCTGGCATAGTCCTTGACCTGTTCGATCAGCGTAGGCTTCGCCAGCCCGACTTCCTGCCTCACCCGTTGCTCGTGCAACGCTTCGCCCGTCTACTGGCGGGGGATCGCCCCCCAAACTGATCTTGCGTTCACTATTCCAGGATCACCTGATTCAATCCAGGGAAGCGAATGCGAGTCGGAATTATACCCGAAGCAGCGCAGGAAAACCGGGAAGCCGATCGAGCGATAGCTTGACCAGTGGCTCTCACGCCGACGTATAGTTGGGCCGGCTTCCTGTTGGCTATGTTAGCCGCGGTCGGCCGGCGCGGGCTGGCGCATGTGGAACAGCGGGAACGGCCGCCCGGTGTCGTCCAACTCCGACCGGCCCTCGACCACGAACCCGCACGCCTCGTAGAAGCGGCAGGCGTCCGGGTTCTGCTCGTTGACGTCCACCGTCAGCTCGCCCTTGAGTTCCCGGGCGTGCTCGACCAGCCGTCGGCCGCCGCCGCGGCGGTGGTGCTCCGGGGCCAGGAATAGTGACTCCATCTTGCTGCCGGACAGCCCCATGAAGCCCATCGGCACGCCGGCGTCCGAGCACAGGACCCAGAACTCGGACCCGTCGGAAGCCAGGTAGTCCCGCACCAGCGGCAGGAAGGACTGGATGTCTTCCTCCGTCAGGAACGTGTGCGTCGCCCGGACGGACCGCAGCCAGACGTCAAGTAGTGTGTCGCGGTCTACTGGGGTCGCTCGTCGGATCGTCATGGCGGTCGTACCCTCTGCGCCGGCCGTCGGCTGGCTACGCTAACCGGTCCCGCCGTTACCCGCAACCGTTCGCGCCGGTTCGGGCAAATCCCGCCCCGGCCGCGGCGAATCACCTCTTGAAACAATGCTATCTTGGTGATATCACTTTGATAGCCAATTACGGGGGGACTGCCATGCAAGACCGCGATATGAAGCTGATGTCCGGCTGGCCGGCGGTGGTCACCATGCTGCTCGGCCTGGGGCTGTTCGTGTTGCTGATCGTCGTCGCCACGACGTACTACATCCCGTGGCTGGTGCCGGTGATCGTCGTGCTGGGGCTGGTCTGGTTCGTGTGCCTGTTCGGGTTCATCGTCAACGGGCCGAACCACGCCCGGGTGGTGCAACTGTTCGGCGAGTACGTCGGGACGCTCACGGACGTCGGGTTCTTCTGGGCCAACCCGTTCTACGTCACTACCAGGGTCAGCTTCCGGGTGCGGACGTTCGAGACCGGGGTGGTGGAGTCACCGGAGGTCAAGGACGCGGCCGGGAAGGTGACGCACCCGGCGACGAAGGCCCGCCGGCCCAGCAAGGTCAACGACCGCGACGGGACGCCGATCGAGATTGCCGCGGTCGTCGTCTGGAAGGTGGTGAACGCGGCCGGGGCGGTGTTCAACGTGGACGCCTACGAGGAGTTCGTCCACATCCAGAGCGACGCGGCACTGCGGAACCTGGCCAGCCGCTACCGGTACGACGGCCGGGAGGAGGACGGGTTCAGCCTCCGCGGGCACATCGACGAGGTGGCCGGACAGCTCAAGCGCGAGGTGCAGGACCGGCTGGAGAACGCCGGCATCGAGATCATCGAGGCCCGGATCAGCTTCCTGGCGTACGCCCCGGAGATCGCCGCCGCGATGCTCCAGCGGCAGCAGGCCGGGGCGATCGTCGCGGCGCGGTCGCTGATCGTCGAGGGGGCAGTCGGCATGGTCGAGCACGCCCTGGACGAGCTGGCCAAGAAGGGGCTGGTGGACTTCGAGCCGGAGCGGAAGGCCGCGATGGTCAGCAACCTGATGGTCGTCCTGTGCGGGCACACCGTCCCGCAGCCGGTGCTGAACACGGGCACGCTTTACAACTGAGCGCCGAGAGCCCACCCGTTTCCACGGGTGGGCTTGCATGGTTTTTGATATGCCGTCGAAAGAGCCGAAGAAGACCGAGCCGAAGGCGTTCCTGCTGCGGCTGGACCCGGAGGTGTTCGCCGCCGTGCGGAAGTGGGCGGAGGACGACCTGCGCTCGGTCAATGGCCAGATCGAGTTCCTCCTCCGGCAGGCGCTGCTCAAGCGCGGGGTCAAGCTGCGGGGCCAGGAACAGGACGGCGGGCAGTAGTCGCGCCGCCGTGGTATCCTGTGCGGCATGGACTCGCCCCTGGATGATCCGTTCCCGGTCGTGTACGACGAACTACGCCGGCTCGCCGCCGGGCAGGTCGCGCACGAGGCCCCCGGGCTGACCCTCAGCCCGACGGCGCTGGTCCACGAGGCGTACCTGCGGCTCGGGCCGGCTCGGTTCGAGAACCGGGCGCACTTCTTCGCGGCCGCCGCCGAGGCGATGCGCCGCATCCTCATCGACCACGCCCGGGCCAGGCTCGCGCAGAAGCGCGGCGGCGGACGCAAGCGCATTCCGCTGGACGAGGCGCACCGGGTCGCGGAGTCGCCCGACGGGCTTTTAGCGCTGGACGACGCCCTGACCCGGTTTGCGGCCGAGGAGCCGGCCAAGGCCGAGCTGGTGAAGCTACGGTTCTTCGCCGGCCTCTCGACGCCTGAGGCGGCCGCGGCGCTGGGCGTGTCGGTCCCCACTGCCGAGCGGTGGTGGGCGTTCGCCCGCACCTGGCTGTACGCCGACCTGAGCGACGGGGAAAAAACGGACGCCGGGTGAGGGAGTTCGGTCGCCGTTTCCGCATGTCGGGGTGAAGCCACCCGTCGGAGCCGTGCCATGAGCGCCGCGTCGCCCGTCGAAGACATCTTTTTCGCCGCATTGCAAAAGCCGACCACAGAGGAGCGCGCCGCGTTCCTGGATGCCGCCTGCGGCGGGGACGCCAGCCTCCGCGCCCGGGTCGAGCGGCTGCTCGCCGCCCACCCGCACGCCGCCGGGTTCCTCGAAGAGCCGGCCGCCGGCAACCCGACCCGCGACCTCCCGCCCACCGGCCCGCTGCCCGCGGCCGAGGAGCCGGGCCAGTGGGCCGGGCCGTACAAGCTCCTGCAGAAGCTAGGCGAGGGCGGCATGGGCACTGTCTGGGTGGCGGAGCAGGAGCAGCCGGTCCGGCGCCGCGTCGCGCTGAAGCTCATCAAGGCCGGGATGGACTCCGAGCGAGTCCTCGCCCGGTTCGAGGCGGAGCGGCAGGCGCTGGCGCTGATGGACCACACCCACATCGCGAAGGTGTTCGACGCCGGCACCACCCCCGCCGGCCGGCCGTACTTCGCGATGGAACTGGTCAAGGGCGTCCCCATCACCCGGTACTGCGACGAACTGCACCTGTCGATCCGCGACCGACTGGGACTGTTCGTGGACGTCTGCCGGGCCGTGCAGCACGCGCACCAGAAGGGCGTCATCCACCGGGACATCAAGCCGACCAACGTCCTGGTCGCCATTCAAGATGGTAAGCCGGTGCCGAAGGTGATCGACTTCGGCGTCGCCAAGGCGGTCCACGCCAAGCTCGCCGACCGGACGCTGTTCACCGAGCTCGGCGCGGTGATCGGCACGCCCGAGTACATGGCCCCGGAGCAGGCCGAACTTTCCGCGCTGGACGTGGACACCCGGGCGGACGTGTACGCGCTCGGGGCGCTCCTGTACGAGTTGCTGACCGGCAGCACGCCGCTCGGCCGCGACCGGCTGAGGGCCGCCGGGCTGGCCGAGGTGCTGCGGCTGATCCGCGAGGAGGATCCGCCGAAGCCGAGCACCCGGCTGAGCCAGTCGAAGGAGGAAATCGCTGGCCTGGCGGCCAAGCGGCGGACCGAGCCGCGGCGACTCGGGGCCGAGGTCCAGGGCGAACTCGACTGGATCGCGATGAGGGCGCTGGAGAAGGACCGCACCCGGCGGTACGAGTCGGCCAGCGGGCTGGCGCGGGACGTGGAGCGGTATCTTGCCGACGAGCCGGTCGAGGCGTGCCCGCCGGGGGCCGGCTACCGGCTGCGGAAATTTTTCCGCCGCAACCGGGCGGCGGTCACGGCCACGGCCGCGATCCTGATCGCCGTCGTCCTGGCCGCGGTCGGGCAGACGTGGAACCTGCTGCGGGCACGGGACGCCGAGCAGCGGGCGGTGTACGAGCGGAACAACGCCGAGGCGGCCCGCCAGGACGCCGAGCGCGAACGCGACCGGGCGCGGGAGGAGGAGGGCAAGGCGCTCGACGCGACCATCCTGGCGACCGAGTCGGCCGTCGCGGCTGCGAAGGCGCGCCTGGAGGCGGTGAAGGCCGCCCGGGACGCCCTGGGCTCCAAGAAGCAGACCGAGGCGGCGCTGACCCGCAGCGATGGGTTGCGGCTCGGCTCGCAGGCGATGCTCGCCCGGCCGGCCGACCCGGGGCTGGCGCTCTTGCTGGGCCTGGAGGCGGTCCGCCACTACCCGCACCCGCTCACGTTCAACGCCCTGTTCGACGCGGCCGGCGACCTCCGGGAGAAGCGGACCATCACCACCGATCTCCCCAACCTGTACCACTTCCGCGCCAGCCTGGACGGGGCGCGGTTTCTGGTCGGCGCGGGCGAGCGGACGGGCTCGGACCGTGGGACGGCGGTGGTCTACGACGCAGCGACCGGAAAGCTGTTGACCGCGTGGCACGGGTTCCACCACGGCCTCGCCGACCTCGACTGGAGCCCGGACGGGACCCGGGCGGTGGCCGCCACGAGCGAGCGGGTGATGGTCGCCTTCACCGACGGCAAGCAGCCCGAGCAGGCCACGTACACCGATCGAGTTGCCTACGTCTGGGACACCGCCACCGGTCGGGACGTGGCGCACCTCCGCCGGCACGACGACAAGGTGGTGTCGGCCCGGTTCAGCCCGGACGGCAAGAAGATCGTCACCGCCTCCTGGGACGAGACGGCCCGCATCTGGGACGCTACCACCGGCAAGGAGTTGCACGTCCTCCGCGGGCACACGCGGGCACTGGCCACGGCACTCTACAGCCCGGACGGCAAGCGCGTCCTGACCGTGTCCTCGCAGGCGAAGAAGACCGCCCATTACCGGGACGACGCCGGCAAGCCGCTGCCCGACCGGGCCCCGAACACCGATCCCGGGATCCCGACCCGACCGTGGCGCGCGGGCGGGTCGTCGAGCGGCTACCGCGGCGGATACGCCGCCGATCCCGAACGGGCGTTTGCCCGGCTGTGGGATCCCGACACCGGCGAACAGGTTGGCGAGTTGGTGGTCGAGAAGGGGATACAGGGGTTGACGGACTTCGGCACCGACCGCCCTTCAGCCGCCTCGTACAGTCTGGACGGCAGGCGGATCGCGGTCGGGTTCCTGAACGACATGATCGGCGTCTGGGACGCGGCCGGCGGGAAGCAACTTCATCTGTTCCGCCGGCACGACGTGGGGGTGAACACGCTGGCGTTCAGCCCCGACGGCAAGCGGCTGGCAGCCGCCGGGGCCAAGAACTTCATCCTCCTCTACGACCTGGAGACCGGGCGGGAACTCCGCAGGCTGGAGGGGCACGACCACACCGCAGTTCACTCCGTCCAGTTCTCAAAGGACGGGGCGCGGCTCGTCTCGGCGGCCGGGGACAAGACGGCCCGGGTCTGGGACGTGGCCACCGGGAAGGAACTCGCCGCATTGCGGGGACACACCGAGGCGGTCCGGGCGGCTGTCTTCCACGGTGACGCCGAAACGGTGGTGACAGCCGGCGACCAGACGGTGCGGGTCTGGTCGGTGCCGCCGCCCGCGCCGGTGCCGACGCTGCTGACCGGCGGCACGCCGCCGGGGGCGCTGGCCCGGCTCTTCGGTGGGTCGCAGCCGCGGGGGCATACCTCGCACGTGACCGCGCTGGCCTTCAGCCCGGACGGCCGGACCGTCGTGACCGGCGACCAGGATCGCAACGTCCGGCTGTGGGACGCCGCGACGGGCAAGCTCGCGGGCGGCGTCACGGACGGGATCCGCGGCGAGGTTCGGCACGTCTCGTTCACCGCCGACGGCAAGGCCGTGTACATCGGGACCAACCTGAACGTCGTCGCGCCCGGCGAACGCGGGGACCGGGAGACGCTCCTGTCGATGGTCCACCGCTGGGACCCGGCCACCGGCACGGCGACCCGGTTCCTGAAGGGCCAGGCCGCCGGCGTCTTCCACATGGCCCTCAGCCCGGACGGCCGCCGCGCGCTGATCGTTAACACGTCGAGCGGGCTCGCGTTCCAGCCAACGAAGACCAACCCGCTCTCTTACATGTGGAACGACGCCGAGATCGGCGTGACCGTGTGGGACACGGAGACGGGTAAGCTCCTGTCGCGGTTGCCTTCGGACCAGGCCGTGACGGGCCTCCCGCCCCCGCTGTTCTTCCCGGACGGCAAGGCGGTCCTCCTCGTTCCGGGCCGGGGGGACGAACTCGCGGTCTACGACGCCGCGACCGGCAGCCGCGTGCGGACGCTGACCGCCCCGAAGGACAACCAGTCCGCGAACTGGTCGGGGATGGCGGTCAGCCCCGACGGCCGAGTGATAGCCGCCCAGAAGCAAGGCGGTCAGTTCGTGTGGTTCTGGGACGCGGCGACCGGCGCGGTTCTGGGCTCGCACCGCATTACGGAGGCCACGCCGAGCTGGGTGCCGATCCTTCGCTTCAGCCCGGACTCGAAGCGGCTGGCCGTCACCGCGGACCGGTTCGTGCTGGTGCTGGACGCGGCGACCCGCGGCCGGGCGCAGTTCCTCCGCGGCCACGAGGCGGAGGTGAAGGCGGTCGCGTTCTCGCCGGATGGCTCGCGGCTCCTGACCGGTTCGGACGACCGCTCAGCGATCCTGTGGGACGTGGCGACCGGCCGCATCCAGTCCGTGTACAAGGGCCACCCCGGTCCGGTTCAACTGGTGGCGTACTCCCTGGACGGCCAGCGCGTGGCGACGGCCTCGACCGACCCGCTGGCCCGCGTCTGGCCAGTGGACCTGCTGCCCGAGTTCGAGAAGCGCAAGCCGCGCGAGCTGACCGCCCAGGAGCGCGGCCGCTACGAGCTGCCGGCGCGGTAATGACCCACCGGCCGGCCGCTTGATTCCGCTCCGCCCAGCAGGGACACTGGTGGGATCCCGCCCCCGCCCCCGAGGCCGTCATGCGCATCGGTGCCGTGATCTTCCTGCTGATCGGCCTGGCCCTGTTCGCCTGGGGGGCGTGGCTCCTGTTCGCCCGGTTCGTTGGCGGGCCGGAGTACTACATGGGCAAGCCGGATGAGACGGCGCTGCACGACATCGACGGACAGATCGCCAGCATGCGGGAGAAGCAGGCCAAGCTGGCCGACCTGGTCGAGGAGGCCCGGACCGCGGCCGAGAAGCTGCCGCCGGGCCACGCCACCCGGGAAAAGGCGACGCAGCGGCTCGACGTGGTGGAGAAGTCCCGCGCCGAGTCCGACGCCGTCGTCGCCCGGGCCGAGCAGATGCGCGAGCTGATCGCCGAACAGGTCGCGTCGGAGTGGGACGATGCCCGCGGCCGGACGCTGCGGCGGGGGATCCTGTTCACCCTGATCGGGCTATTCTGGTCGGTCCGCGCCGCCGCCGGCGGTCTCACCCGGCCGACCGAGTCCGCCTGACCGCGTCCCCCGCGCGGACCACGCCGCCGGTCGCACCCGGCCAGACCTACTTCGCCAGCTCGTCCAGCAGCTTCACCGCCGCCTCCACGACCGCCTCGCCGGTGCCAGCCTCGGCGAAGCTGTGCAGACCGGTCCACGTCTGGTAGCCGCCGTACTCGAACGCCCTCTTGTCGGGCAGGTAGCCGATCCAGTCGTTGGCCAGCTCCGCGACGTAGGTGTACCGGAACGGCGACCGCCGCTTGATCTCCTGCCCCAGCACGGTGAAGAACTCAGCCGGCACGCCGACGACCGCCACGTCCCCGATCAGCACCGCCTGCACCCACGTCGTCCGCTCCTGGCCCTGCTGCGACGCGAGGACCTTCCGCTGGTCGCGGAACACCCGGACGATGTCGTCCGCCGACTTCCCCGCCCGCTTGCGGCAGTACGCCGAGACGGCGGCGTCCTCCTTCGCCTCGTCGAAG
Source organism: Fimbriiglobus sp. (assembly GCA_035539575.1). Taxonomy (GTDB): domain Bacteria; phylum Planctomycetota; class Planctomycetia; order Gemmatales; family Gemmataceae; genus DASSAT01. Next base: position 10,004 of record DATLIF010000411.1, read on the forward strand.
GTGCGGACCTTGAACGTGAACGGCCGCTTCACCGCCGCGACCCGATTCACCGGGCGCGGCGTCGCCTTCGCCAGTGCGTCGGCCACCGCGGCCTTGATGCGAGTCGTCGCCTCGTCGGCCGGCACGCCGAGGTTGTGCGTCGAGCCGGACGCCCCTTCGAGGAAGCCGACCACGCCGCCGAGTTCCGCTTCCAGCTCCTGCGCGGCAAGCCCGTAGAACGACGGCGACCGCCCCGGCTTGCGGACGCCGATCGTGTGTGTCGAGTGGTTGAACAGCAGCGCCCGCAGCTTCTCGCCCGGTCCGCGGAAGGCCAGCACCGGCAACTCCGGGTCGAACGGCCCGGTCGGCCGCACCGCGTCGTCCCGCGCGCCGATCCAGAAGACCGACCCGTCCTTCAGCAACAGCCGGCTGTTCTGCCCGACCGACGACTCCTCCCCGAGCCGGAAGTGGAACGTCGCCTCGCCGAGGCCGGCGTTCGCGTCCTTCACCGATTTGACGATCCCCTCGCGGACCCGGCGGCAGAACAGCTCGTCGCGCTGGTATCCGTGGACGGTGACGGTGCTCGGGGCGTGGTGGGTGTGGGTGCAGTTCACCAGGACGTGCGACGCCGGGATGCCGGTCGCGGCCGCGATCTCCTCGACGGCTGGGTCAATCACGTCGCGGTCGAGCATGAGTACGTCGCAGGCGACCAGCGCGACCTTGCCGGCCCCCGGCTTCTCGACCACGACGGCGACGGCCCGGAGCTTGCCCTCCTGCCCCTTGACCGTGTACGGCAGGATGCCGCCGCCGATGACCATGCCGTCGTCGGCGGTGAGATCGACCGCGGCCGCCCCGACGCGGAGGACGGGGTCGGCGGCCGGCAAGTCTGTCGTGAGGGTGAAGAGGACGAGGGCACAGAGATACGGACGCATGGGCACGGACTCCGGGGTGGGGATCGCGGCACGGATTGTACCCGCTGCGGTTCACCTCCACAGCAGTCCCGCCCGCCGGCTCAGCCTGGCAGCCTGACCGCGTCTCCGGTGCGGACCACGCCGCTGGCCACCACGCGGGCCAGAACCCCCAGCCGCCCCTTGGCCGATAACTTCGGCTTGCCCTGAATGTGTTCGAACCGGTCGCACCCGGTCCGCGGCAGCGTGACCTCGATCACCGCCATCTCGCCGAGCGCCAACCGCGTACCGGGGGTAAGGGCTGTCTCATCGACTCCGGCGACGACGAGCTGTTCGCCCAGCTCGCCCGGCCCGGTCAGGAACCCCTCGGCCCGCAGTTGCGCCATTGTCTCGGCGGTCATGACGTTCAACTGGCGCTTGTCGCTGCCGCCCTTGGCGTCCCCCTCGATGCCGTGGCCCTCGACCAGGACGGCCTCCGAAACCACGACCCGGGCGTAGTGGTCCGCCGGCCGCCGCTCGACCCCGGCCGGCGTGTGGCAGATGCTGACGACGTGCGACATGTGCTCCTCCGACCCTCGCTCACGCTTCGGGCTCCGACTTCTTCCACCGCAGTACGGGTTCCTTGGCCGCCTTCACCTCGTCGGGCCGGCTGACGGCGTGCGTGTGCGGGGCCGTCCGCAGTAGCTCCGGGTCCTCGCCCTTGATGGTCCGCAGGGCGTCCGCGAAGGCGTCGAGCGTCTCCTTGCTCTCCGTCTCGGTCGGCTCCATCATCAGTGCCTCGGGCACCACCAGCGGGAAGTACATCGTCGGCGCGTGGTAGCCGAAGTCCAGAAGCCGCTTGCACACGTCCAGCGCCTTGACCTTCTTCTCCCGCAACAGCGACCGCGCCGACGCGACGAACTCGTGCATACACGGCCCCTCGTGCGGCACGTCGAACACGTCCTTGACCAGCGCCCGCAGGTAGTTCGCGTTCAGGACCGCGTGCTCGCTGACCTGCTTCAGCCCGTCCGGCCCCAGCGTGCGGATGTAGCAGTACCCGCGGTAAAGGATGCCGACGTTGCCGAAGAAGGTTCGCACCCGGCCGATCGATTTCGGCAGGTCGAAGTTGAGCCGGTACCGGTCGCCCTCCTTGACGACCACTGGAGTCGGCAGGTACGGGGCGAGGAAGTCTCGGACCGCGATCGGTCCGCTGCCGGGGCCGCCGCCGCCGTGCGGGCCGGTGAACGTCTTGTGGACGTTGTAGTGCTGCATGTCGGCGCCGAAGTCGCCCGGCCGGGTGACGCCGAGGATGGCGTTCATGTTCGCCCCGTCCAGGTAGACGAGGCCGCCCGCCGCGTGCAGCATCTCCGTGATCGTGTGGATTTGCTTCTCGAACAGCCCGAGCGTGCTCGGGTTGGTAATCATGAACACGGCGGTGTCGGGGCCGAGCTTCGCCTTCAGGTCGGCGAGATCGACTTGGCCGGTGGCGTCGCTCTTGACGGTGACGGTCTCGAACCCGGCCAGGGACGCGGAGGCGGGGTTGGTGCCGTGCGAAGAGTCCGGCACCAGAACCTTGTTGCGGTGGTGTTCGCCGCGGCCGTGGAAGTAGGCGTGGGCGACGTAGAGCGCCGCGAGTTCCCCCTGCGCCCCGGCGGCCGGCTGGAGCGAGACGGCCGGCAGCCCGCTGATCTCGGCGAGGAGCTGCTGCATCTCGTAGAGCAGTTCGAGCATCCCCTGCGCGTCTTCATCCGGCGTGAGCGGGTGCAACTCGGCGTACCCCGGCAGCGCGGCGAGCCGCTCGTGCCGCTTGGGGTTGTACTTCATGGTGCAGGAGCCGAGTGGGTAAAAGTTCGTGTCGATCGACATGTTCCGGGCGGACAGGTTCGTGAAGTGCCGGACCAGGTCGATTTCCCCGACCTCCGGCAGCGGCGGCGGCGCGTCGGCGAGGTGTTCCTGCGGCACCAGCGATGTCAGCGGGGTGTCACCGGGCACGTCGCAAGCCGGCAGCCGGTGGCACCGCCGCCCGGGGCGGGAGAGTTCGAAGACGAGTTCGGTGGATTGGGTGTTGTTCAT
>DATLIF010000412.1:0-28368 GCA_035539575.1 Fimbriiglobus sp.
CAGTCCGACTTCCTTCGCCTGGCCGGTCTGTTCCGGACCGCGCCAGTGGACCCAATCCGCCGCCGGGGCAGCGGAGAAAAACGCTGAGCAACTCAGAGTGAGGCTTGCGAGTAGCGGGAGGCGAGACATGTTGATCTCCAAAGCCCGGAGGGAGGGAAGGTCGGACCTCAGTTTAACTATTCATGTCATGTTGCGCTCTGGATTTGTACGACTCGTCGGGCCTTCATCTCGAATCGGGGTAGGGTGCCTGGCGGAACCGGGCACACCTCGACCCGGAACAGCAGGTCGTCACGCACCGCCCGGGCGACGGCTTCTGCCAGACGAGCCCCAGAAGCGGGGTCCGACGGTTCGACCTCGACCCTCAGGTCTGGTAGTGGGCCAGTCTGGTCGATCACGATTCGAAACTCGATCACTTCCGGGAACCGCCGCACCACGGCCTCGATGGCGGTCGGGTACAGGTTGTTGCCGCGGACATGGATCATGTCATCAACCCGGCCGAGTACGCCACCCCGGAGACGTAGCCAACGCGGCACACCGGGTAGGGGAGGTGGGTCCGGCTCCGCCCGTACCAGGTCGCCGGTCCGGTAGCGGATCAAGGGGCTTCCGACACGGCCCAGGTTCGTCACGACCAACTCACCGACCTCGCCGTCCGACGCCGGGTGGTCGCCGTTCGGTGTCAACACCTCGGCCAGATACTCCGACTCCAGGACCAGCATCGAACCGGGATCGGCTTCACATTCGATGGCCACCGGGCCGACCTCGGTCATGCCGTAGTGGTCGAACACCCTGGCCCCCCAGACCTCCTCGATCCGCTCGCGCGTGGCCGGTATGTTGCCACCCGGCTCCCCGGCAACGACGACGGCTCGCACGTCGGAACCGGCCAGGTCAATCCCTTCCGCGGCGGCCAGTTCGGCCAGGTGCAGGGCATAGGTTGGGGTTGCGAAAACGACCGTGGCCCGATGCTCGATCAGGAACCGCAGCCGGGCCGTACTGGTCATCCCGCCGCCGGGCAGGCACAGGCAGCCATGCCGGGACGCCGCCTCGAACGCACTCCAGAACCCCAGGAACGGACCGAACGAGAACGGGAAGTATGCCCGGTCGTGCGGGGTCAGGCCCATCACCGGGAAGCTCACCCGCCAGCAGTTCAGCAACCATTCCCAACTGACCGGACAGTCGAGCCAACGCAGCGGCCGTCCGGTACTGGTGCCCGAGGTCTGGTGCAGCCGGCAGTACTGTTCCGGCGGATGGGTCAGGGCGGTGCCGTAGGGTGGGTGCTCGGCCTGGTCGGCGGCAAGCTCGGCCTTGGTGGTGAACGGGAGGCAGGGAACGTCGGCGGCGGATCTCAGGTCGTCTGGACAAACTCCGGCCGCGGCCAGTTTGCGGGCGTAGAACCGGTTGCCCGGCAGCGCCTCGGTGAGCAGCCGGCGGAGCCGGTCGATCTGTCGTCCGCGTAGGGCGGAGCGGTCCGCATCCACCACCGGTTCCCCCATTCCTCGTCGGTATACCTCCTGTGACATTCAGCCCTTACTTGCTGGGCTGGACGATGTCGTAGCAGTACAGGTATTCGTAGTCCCGCAGATACAGTCGGCCATTGGCCACGACCGGGTGCGGCCAAACCTTGCCCTGCGTCTTGGACCGGATCGGGCTCGTCTTTGGGATGTCGAACCGGCCGGTCTCGGACCATCCATCCGTTGTGGCCTTCACCAGAGCTAACGTGCCCGCCTCACTGTAGCAATAGAGCATGCCATCCGCGTACGTGACCGAGCCCTTGACCTTGAGGTTGGTGGCGGTCCACACCTCGTCTCCGGTGGCGAGGTCCACGCACACCCAGTTGCCGCCGCTGCTGTCGCTGTGGCCGTAGATGTGGTTTCCGACCAGGACCACCCCGCCGTGGTGGTTGGTGACGTTCTTGCTCGCGTACACCTTCTCCGCGGTCGTGCCGCCGTTGCTGTCCGGCGCTAACTTGATGAGTTTGCACCCAGCGCTGTACCCAGACGTGACGAACACGCGGTCACCGGCCACGACCGGCGTCGGGATCACCGCGATCATGTACGAGTTGTCCTCGACCTTCCAGAGGAGCTTGCCGTCGGAGGCCCGGACGCCAACCGTTGCCCCGCCCGTTCCCTTCCGCCCGCCGCGGCTGTCCTTCATGAGTTGCTGGACGTATTGCCGCACGCCGCCGACCTCAGCGACCACCGCGGACGAGTAACTGGAGTCGAACGGCGCCTCGCACTTCCACACCGTCTCGCCGGTCTTCTTGTTGAGCGCGACGATCGGGGCCTTCCCACCGCCAGGTGCGCAGATCAGCTTGTCGCCGTCGATCAGCACCGATTCGCTGTAGCCCCACTCCGGGACCTTGCCGCCGAAGTCGCGGACGAGGTTCTTGTGCCAGGCTGTTTTCCCGTCCGCGGTGCGGAGGCAATACAGGTCGCCTGCCGTGCCCAGGACGTAGAGCGATTCGCCATCCACGGTCGGCGTGTCGCGCGGTCCGCTTCCCCACGACTCCTTGAACTGGGCCTCGGTCGTCTCCAGTGTGGTCTTCCAGACGACGCTGCCGTCCTTCGTGCTGAGACAGGTGCAAAACTCCTTGGCGTTCGTCGCCGCGGTCCCGCCATGGACGTACACTCGATCGCCGACCACGGCCGGGCTGCCGTACCCGGTGCCGACCTTTGCCACATCCTGGACGGTCCAGAGCAACTTCGGCCCGTCCTTCGGCCACGCCTGGAGGAGCCCCGTGTCGGCGGATTTGCCATCGCGTCCCTGGCCACGCCACTGCGCCCAGTCGGCGGCCGTGGCCGTCACGGCGAGCCCTGCGGTAATTGCGAGGAGCGACAACGCGCGAAAGAACATCGACGACCTCGGCAGGTGAAGGGGGCACTGGCGGGCACGGCGGTCGGGTGGGAGAGAAGATCCGCCGTCGCAGAAAGTATAGGCGCGAGCACGGGTGGAGCAAGCAACCAGGTGGGTTCTCATCAGCCCGGACGGAGCTGGCGGACGAACTCCGGGCGAACGACCTCGATGGCGGACTCGCCGACCTCAATCTCGATGCCATCGAACGACAGTTCGCGAAGCCGACCGCCGAGCGCTGACCCGTCTGCCATTTCGGCGACGACACGCCGCCCGAGCAAGCCAAGTCGCCATTTCCAATCGGACTCCAGCGGCACCCACTCGCCTGCAAGTAGCCGATCGAACTCCTCATCAAGCCGTCGGATCACCGCGACCGCAGCGGCCCGGGGTTCCATGACTGCGCCGGATGTCAGCATCAGGGACGTTGCGTCCGGTAGTCCCGCTTCGTTGAAATCGACCGCAGACTGGTTGAGATTCAGCCCCACTCCGGCGACCGTGCCGGCCCCTTGCTCGATCAGGATGCCGCACACTTTCTTGCCGTGCAACAGCAGATCGTTCGGCCATTTCAATCGCGCCTGGACGCCGGTCAGGGTCCGGATTGCCTCCCCCACGCCGACGGCCGCCCATGCGGTCAACACGACGGGCCGCCGGAGTACCTCGGGCGGCGCCAGGATCACCGACATCAACAGAGACATACCCGGCCGGCTCTGCCAGACACGGCCATATTGTCCGCGGCCGGCGGTCTGCTGGCCTGCGAGTACAACCGTGCCGGCGTTGGCAGGGTCCGCGGCGAGGGCTGCGGCCACGTCGTTCGTGCTCGCGACCGAGTCGTATACGAGCACGTGCCGGCCGATGTGCCGGGTGTCGAGCCGCCAGGTGTCGGATGGAGTCTCCATCCTACCCAGCGTAGTCCAGTGCGATGTCGAGAGCGGGAGCCGAGTGGGTGATGGCCCCGACGCTGATCCGGTCCACGCCCGTCTCCGCGATGGCGCGGATCGTTGAGAGGGTTACGCCGCCAGACGCTTCAAGTAGAGTCTTCGGCGCGACCGCGTCCCGGCGGGCAACGGCGGCCCGTAGCCTGTCCGGCGGCATATTGTCGAGTAGCACGATCTCCGGCCGAGCGGCCAGCGCCTGTTCTAACTGCTCCAGCGAGTCCACCTCGACCTCGACCGGTAGGTTGGCGTTGCCGGGGTGCGCGCGGGCCAGTTCAACCGCCCGGCGGACCGCTGTGGTCGGGTCGCCGAGTCCGGCGATGTGGTTGTCCTTGATCAGAATACCGTCGTACAGGCCGACCCGGTGGTTGACTCCACCGCCGACGCGGGCCGCGTACTTCTCCAGCAGCCTCCAGCCAGGCGTGGTCTTGCGGGTGTCAAGTAACTTCGCCTTCAACCCGGCGAGCGCATCAACGTACATCCGGGTCATTGTGGCGACGCCACTGAGCCGTTGCAGGAAGTTCAGCGCAGTCCGCTCGGCGATGAGTATCGATCGTAACGGTCCAGAGATGGTTGCAATGCGATCGCCCCGCGCGACCGGAGAACTGTCCGGGACGTGGACGTCGAACTTCAGGGTCGAATCAACAGCCATCAGCACGAGTCCGGCGACCGGCACACCAGCGACGATCCCTGGACTGCGGGCGACGATCACCGCCTGGCCCGGCTGTTCGGCGGGGATCAGAGCCTCGGATGTTCGGTCGCCAGTGGGACCGAGATCCTCCTCCAGTGCCAACTCAACGAGTCGCTTCGCCGCCGCCGTCACCTCGGGAGGCATGGAGTAGTACATACGGTCAGAATACATAATTGAAGGGCGTTCTTCCGTAGCCCCTGGAGTACCTACGACAAGTCGATCCCCGGCCGTCGTTCGCTCTACAAATTGCGGAAGATCACGATCAGATACCGCATGCGACGTTACCGACCCGTCGTGAGTAACTCGACCGCTTTGGTAACCGCCAGGTCCAGTTGACGGGTCGGGTCGGGTTCCAGGACATGTGGCGATACCCCGACCCCGTTGATTGCGCCGCCGCGGGGACCGTAGATACTCGCTACGGTCAGGATCAGAACTCCGGATCGGTGCGGCTCGCCGCCTGGACCGTCGGCAGCGCCAAGTCGGATCGGGCTCTGGACCACACCCTTGCCGAAAGTGGGCAGCCCGACCAGCGTCGCCCGGCCGTGATCCTTCCAGGCCGCCGCCACCGCTTCCGCGGCAGACATCGTTCGGGCGTCGATTAGCAGCACCACCGGAAAATCGAACGCACTCATTCCCGAATCCGAGGAGAACACCCGGCCAGCGAACTCGGGTGACTGACCCTGCGTGGTGACGATGATCCCGGCCGGCAGAAACCGCTGGGCGACCTCAACGCCGGCGACGAATAGCCCGCCCGGGTTGCCGCGCAGGTCGAGGACCAGCGCACGCAATCCCTGGGACTTGAGCCGGAAGACCGCCTCATCCAGCTCGCGCGGCGTCGAGTCACGCAGCGAGGCGACCTTCAGATAGCCGACCCCGTCTCTGGAGTTGAGCATCGCGGCCGCGTACACGGTCGGAACCGGAACCGGCAACTGAACCAGCGGAGGAGCTTCCGGATCGGCGGGCAAAACTTCCAGTTCGTGCCCCATCATGCTGGCGTCCCGGAACGCCTCCGCAACCATCGCCGGGTTGCCGGCCATTACCGCCCTGCCGTTGACGCGGGTGATACGGTCGCCCTTGCGTAGTTCGGTGTTCAGCGCGGCCCAGGAGCCGGGCACCACCCCCTCCACGACCAGTTCGCTGCCGACAAGCCGAATCAGGACACCGTATGCAGCCAGTTCCACAATCGGCGAGGCCAGCTCCGCCTGGGCGGCAGTTGGGGTGACATAGACGGTGTACTCGTCCAGCCCGCTACAGGCTCCACACAGCAATTCGAAGACCACGGCCGATGGCGTACGGACTCCAAGCGAGTCTTGAGCCTTGGCGACCAGTTCCCGGGCGGCATACCGAGCCTCACGGGCGTTGGTTGGCATTCGGTGCCGCCAGTCGTCTCGCAGCGACTGTCGGAACGACTGCACCCGCTGCCCGGCCGGTGTGGCGAGGTGCCGTTCGCGGAAGATCGGGTCAGACAGAGCACGGTCTAGCTCGTCGATCCCGAGACTAAACAGCCGGCTGGGGGTAGCTCGGTCGCGGTCGGCGTAGAGCGTACTCAGCTTGGCGACCGCCTCGGAATACAGGTTCAGTGCATCGGCGACAGATAGTGAGAGCACGAACTGCTGGACCGCCGGGTCGCGATGCCGCTGGAGGCGATTGATGTTTCCCAGGCAACGCCGAACACGCTCGCGGAGATCGGGTGTCGGTTGACCGGCACCTGCCCGCAAATACAGGTCGAGTGCCAGTTCCCACTGACCCTGCCGCTCGGCTCGCTCCGCCTCGGCCCTCAGACGGGCGATGTCCGGGACGGCGACCCGTGGCGCGGGAGCCTGAGCCGGAACGTCGGCGGACCAGGCTGGATAATTCAGCCCCAGAATGGCGAGGGCGACGACCGCGAACCGACTCCAACCGGACATGCCAAACCCTCTCGTACATGGCGGTAGGTCCGCCCGACCGGGAGAGGTGAACGGTTCGATCCTATCCGACCCAGTCGCCATCGGTCAAATCACGTTGCGCAATCGTTACCAGGTTTCCCCCGGGTAACGGCCGACACGACCGCTTGTGCCAGGACGTCCAGGTCGTGCCGGGCATGGACAAAGTTTCCTGCCGGGTAAAGTGCTGGCGGTCAGGACGACCGCGCTCCCAGGGCTACATCGGTTTGCTATCTCTTACTCCTGACAAACAAGCAGCGGACCTACGAGATTCGGGAAGGCGCGGCATGTCCGATCCGACGCGGCGGGAGGTTCTGGCCCGGTCCGGGACCGTGGTGATCAAGGTCGGGACCAACGTTCTGGCCGACCCGTCTGGCCTGCTCAACCGCACCCGCATCCAGTCGCTCGCCGACCAGGTCCAACGGGTCCGGGCGTCCGGCCGACCTGTAGCCCTGGTCAGTTCCGGGGCGATCGGCGCCGGCGTCGGCAAGCTCAACCTCGGCCGGCGGCCGGCCGACCTGCCACACCTCCAGGCATGCGCCGCGGTCGGCCAGTCTGCCCTCATGCAACTCTATCAGGAAAGTCTCGCCCCGTTCGGCGTTCACGCCGGGCAACTCCTCCTGACCGCCGGCGACTTTGACAGCCGGGCCCGCTACCTGAACGTCCGCAATACGATCCTCACACTGCTGGAGTACGATTGCCTGCCGGTCATCAATGAGAATGACACGGTCAGCGTCGCGGAGATTAAATTCGGCGACAACGACCACCTCGCCGCGATGGTCGCCAACCTGATCCAGGCGCCGCTGCTGGTATTGCTGACCAACGTGGACGGTCTGTTCACGTCCGATCCGCGGGTCGATCCGGCGGCGCAACTCGTTTCGATCGTGCCGCACATCGACCGAGGCATCACCGAGATGGCCGCTGCGACCCAAAGTGCGCTCGGAACCGGCGGCATGCGCAGCAAGCTGCGAGCGGCCCGCATCGCCACGGCGGCGGGCGGGGCAGTGGTCATGGCGAACGGCTCGGTGGATGGCGTCCTCGACCGGGTGTTCGCAGGCGAGATGGTCGGCACCCTGTTCCTGCCACACGGCGAGGCGATGCCGGCCTGGAAGCGCTGGCTCGGGTACACCGCCCAACCGCGGGGGGCTCTGACCGTGGATGTGGGCGCCCGGCGGGCAGTCGTCGGCCAGGGGGCCAGTCTTCTCCCAGTGGGAGTGCTGTCAGTCAAAGGTGATTTTGGAAAGGGTGACGTGGTATCGGTTTGCGACTCCGACTCGGTCGAAGTTGCTCGGGGTTTGGTCAACTACTCCTCGCAGGACGCCATAAGGATTGCTGGACTGAGTACCGAGCAGGTCACGACTACACTCGGCAAACTACCGTACGCAGAGATGATCCACCGGGACAACCTCGTCGTTCTTGGAAATCGATCGGCGTAAGCCGGTTGGTAGTTCCTGCATCATGCGGTATGCAGTGCTGCTGCCCTGGTTGTTCACCGAACCGGGACGCCAAGCCTTCTCGTATCCTCTGTTAGAATGCGGGTAGCTCGTCGTCATGGGGATAGGCGGGCGAGTGGAGGCAGACCGGCCTCGGGCCGGGTGGGCGGCAGACGATGAAGCCCAAGCGGGCATCCGGCCCTCGCCGCGACGAGTTTGACGCGCTTTACCGACAGTTCAGTCGGGAAGTGTGGGCGCTGGCGTACGGACGCTGGGCGGACGCCGACCTGGCAATGGACGTAACCCAGGAGGCGTTTCTGAGACTTTGGCGGCAATTCGAGGAGGGCGCGGAGGTTCAGAACCCCCGGGCCTGGCTGATGCGGGTTGCCCGAAACCTGGCCGAGGACCACGCGAAGAGTGCTTTCCGCCGCAATGGTACACAACCGCCGGAGTTGATGAACGGGGTCGGCTCAAGCACTTCGCAACCGCTGGACGAACTCGTCCGGGACGAGGCATTCGCACAGGTCCGGGCACTTCTGGAGGAGTTGCCGGTTGCCGACCGGGAGGTCTTGACGTTCCGCTACGCATTAGACTACGACGCGCCGGCCATTGCGGAGTTACTGGGGATCCATGTCACTGCAGTCCACATGCGGCTGAGCCGGGCCAGGCAGCGTCTGGCCGAGCGGCTCGCCGTTCAGGGAGTTCAGAAGTTACCATGACTCACGGCAGCCCAACACCGGGCCGAACCGACGAGCCTGACGAGATCGACAGGCTATTTGCCGCGTACTTCCACCAGCAGTTACCGAAGTCGTGGCCCGTGTTCGTACCGGTTCCCTCGGCCGACCTGCCTCAGTCTGTGGTCGGGTCCGGCCGCAGCAGGGCGACCCTCGCCGTATCGGTTGCGGCTCTTCTCGGGTTTGGACTGTACATGTCCTCCTCACCTCGACAGGTTTCGACCATCAGCGAGTCCCAGCCCAGCGGGCCAGGTTTGCTCAAGAATGCCAGTGCCAGGGGGCCTGACCTGATGAACCGAAACAATAACAATCCCGAGGCCGTCAAGCAGTTGCATGCTCCCTGACCCCTGGGCGGCCAGCCGAGTATTACTGGCCATCGATCGTCGAGATCGATGGCCAGTATCGGTTTTGGGGGGCTTAGCAGGTGGCGCCGTTTCGATCGGATGGGAGTGCGGTTGAGTTTAGAGGCCGGTTGAACTATAATCCTGCTAAGTAGATGGCAAATCTCCCGAATTCACCGAAGGTAACGATGGAGTCCCTGGTCCCCTCCGAAGTTGACAGCTTTTCCTGGCCGGACGAAGACTCGCCTGCCCAACTCAGTACCGACTCGCACCCGGCCGATCACAACCGCGACTCGCAAGACAGTTCTCACGGCGTCCCAACCGTCGCCGTTCCTGCCGCCGAACCGGTCAAGTACACGGACATGAAGTTGATCCGCCCGCTGGCGGAGGCAATCGATCAGGCCGGTTACACGACCTGCACCCCGGTTCAGGCTGCGGTGATCCCGCTGGCCATGCGTGGCAAGGACGTGATCGGTCAGGCGCAGACTGGGACCGGCAAGACGGCCGCGTTCCTGATCCCGTTCATGAACCGCTGGCGGCCGCACAAGCTCAAAGGTCCGGTCGGGCTGGTCATGTGCCCGACCCGTGAGTTGGCCCTGCAGGTGTCACTGGAGGCCGAGAAACTCGCCCCAAGTCGGCGATTCCGCACTGTGGCGGTCTACGGCGGCGCCCGGATGGGCCGGCAACTCGAAGGGCTGTCCCGCGGCTGCGACCTGGTCGTTGGCACCCCCGGCCGGATGCTCGACCACCTCCGTCGCGGGTCGATGTCGCTGGATAACGTGCGGTACGTCGTCCTCGACGAGGCCGACAGGATGCTCGACATTGGGTTTCGCCCGGACATCGAGCGTATCCTTCGCCGCTGCCCCTCGCAGCGGCAGACGCTGCTCATGTCGGCCACGGTTCCAGACTCGATCAAGCGGCTGGTCAACCGCTACATGGTCGATCCGACTCACCTGAACCTGTCACCGGGCACATTGACGGTGGACAAGATCCGTCAGATGTTCATCACCGTGGACGAGGAGAAGAAGTTCGACCTACTGGTGCATGTACTCGGGCGGGAGCAGCCGCGGCAGTGCCTGATCTTCGTCGAACGAAAGCGGTGGGCGGATAACCTCTACCGCAAGCTTCACAAGGCGGTGAAGGGCGTGTCGGTGATCCACGGCGACCTGCCGCAGAGCCACCGTGAGAAGATCATGGCCGGGTTCCGGGCGGAGAAGGTCCACGTGCTGATCGCCACCGACGTGGCCAGCCGCGGGATCGACGTGTCCGGGATCAGCCACGTGATCAATTACGACCTGCCGATGGATATCGAGAACTATGTCCACCGGATCGGCCGGACCGGGCGGATCGGCCGGGACGGAGTGGCGATCTCGTTTGTGACCCCGGAGCAGGGTGGCCACCTGACCGAAATCGAGAAGACGATCAATCGACTGATCGATGAGGACAAGGTAGAGGGGTTCGAGGCTTACACGCCGCGGAAGCGAGTCGAGCCACCTCCCTCCGACGAGGGTGAGACTGCACCGCCTGCCGAAGAGCCGCCAGCACCGCCGCGCAAGGCCGTATACGGTAAGTTCGTCCGCAAATATAGCAGCCGGCTCTAACGAATTGCTTGTGAGGCGGGCCGCGGCGTCGAGACCCACCTCACAAGCCCCCCAAATCGCGCAAGCTGCTGTTTTCTTTTCCGTCCGTTGACATGCAACTTAGCCTCGGTTACACCCTGACCTATGCGCAGACGGTCCGCGATCACTGGTGCACTGCTCGGGCTCCTCGTCCTGCTGGGGACACCGAGCGTCGGCTGCGCCCAGACCCGGCCGTTTTTTCCCCGCCGCAAGGCGCCGAAGCCTCCGCCAGACCCACCTGCTGAGGTGCCGGATAGTCCGCCACCGCAGTCAGACCCGGTCGTCCGAGCCGCACACCAGGAAGCTGCGGAGCCAACCCAGGCCCGCCGCCCGCAGAACATCCTCGCTCTATCCGGCGGTGGCTCCTACGGAGCGTTTTCGGCCGGAGTTCTCAACGGCTGGACGCGGACGGACAAGCGGCCCGGGTTCGACGTGGTGACCGGCGTCAGCACCGGGGCCCTGATCGCGCCGTTCGCCTTCCTCGGACCAAAGTACGATCCCGATGTGAAAAAGGCCTACACGGAGATTCGCCAGCGGGACGTGTTCGCCCTGCGGTCCGTACCGACTATACCGTTCCGCGATGCGGTCGCCTCCTCCAGTGGCCTACGGCGAATGGTCGAGGCGGCTGTCACCGATGAGATCATGGCCGCTGTCGCCGCTGAGCACAGGAAGGGACGCAGGCTGTACGTCGGGACGACTCAACTCAATACCAAGAAGGCCGTCGTCTGGGATGTCGGTGGGATCGCGCTCCAGGGCGGTGCCGAAGCCCGACGCCTCGTCTGTGATGTGATGGTCGCGTCGTGTGCGATCCCGGGTGTGTTCCCGCCGGTGCCGATCGAGTCCGAGAAGGGGCGACCCGAGTTGCACGTGGATGGTGGCGTGACTGCGACGGTTTTCGTGCCGTCGCAGGTGCTGGAGTCCGCCAGGGCCAGGTCGGGCGACGTTGCGGCAAACTTGTATGTGCTCGTGGCGGGCAAATACTACCCCGAGACGGCTCCCGTCCGGCCCAGGCTGGTCGGAGTACTCAAGGCCTCCGGCGGCGCGATGTTGCGGGCCAACTACCGCAAGGACGTGGCGAATCTGTATCTGACCTCGAAGTTGTCCGGCGTCAAGTTCCACTCGTTGGCGCTGCGACAGGACTTTGGGATTGAGGAAACAAGTATTGACTTCGACCAGGCCACAATGAACAAACTGTACGTCGAGGGGGTCAAGGCCGGGGTGGATGGTCCGGTCTGGGATGTCACACCCCCCGACGGCGGGACCGGCGACGCAGATGACATCCGTACTGGACCACGCCGCCGTAACGGTCGAGACTGATCTGCCCGATTGGTGTTTTCACTCCCGTCGCTCTGGCGTTACACTCTCCGACACGGATGTTCCCGTCCCCGACACGGAGCGTCGCATGCTCACTCTCACCCGCCGCCTCCGGTCCCACATTTCTCTGGTTCGAACTCGCCGCCGGCTAGGCGACCGCCGGGCACTGGCGGACCGGTTCCTGGCCATGGAGACCATGCCGGCCCTCATCCCGTCGCCAAACGGGAACTTCTGGTTCATGACGATGCCGCTGCCGGATGGGCGGCGGGTTGTGGGTGTTTGCCCCGACGTCAACCGCGAGCAGAAACTGTGGACGTCCTGTTTTGGCGCCGACCGCGACGCTCTCGTCGGGCAGCGAGTACTCGACATCGGGGCCAACGACGGGTTCTTTTCGATCGCGGCGGCGCTTTGTGGAGCGAAGTCCGTCCACTCGGTTAATACCGGCGAACTGGTCCACGGAACCTTCCCTGTGAACCTGCGATACGCCGGCGGGCTTTGGGGCGTTCGACCCCGCGTCACGGTCGGAGACTTCCAGAACCTTTCGACGAGTGGTCCGAAGTATGACACGATCCTGTTCTTCGGCGTCTTCTACCACCTGGAGAACGTCTACAGCGGTCTGCGGGTACTAGAGAACATCCTGGCCCCGGGCGGGACCATATACCTGGAGACGCAGGTAACGAAGGTCGAGTCCGATCTGCCGGTCCTGGAGGTGGCCAGTGACGCCTATCCGACGACTGTGCCGCAGATCCACTGTACCATCAACTCGTGCGGAAACAGCAACTACCTCCTACCCAACCCGGCCGCGGTGCGGGCGCTGGCCGAGACGTTCGGCCTGAGGGCTGCCGCGTTGCCCGCCGATAATCCCTACGAAGCCGACTTCGGTGGCCCCGGCCGTCGGCGGCTTTTCGCCCTGACCCGTCCAGGCGATCGGCCGTTGCCGCCGAAGGGCTAACACCTGCCAACGTGTCCATTCTGTAGGTGGGGGTCGTACTCCCGTAGCCACTATTGCGATTTGCCAGACCTTGAAGACCGGGTCCGACCTACAAAACCAGCCCACTCATCGACCTGTAGCACTCCGCCGACCGATTTGGCCGCGCTATAACGCATAAGCGGATTGGTCTTCCAGAGGCCGTTTGCCGCGGATAATGTGCTAGGCTTAATAAGCCCTCTCCGGCTTACTGCGACGGATCGCGAAGGAATCGCTCGATGAACCGACCCGCACTTGTGGCGGGGTTGGTCGCTGCCTGGACTGCGCCTGCGTTTGCGATCGACCCACCCTCGCACCCCATTCGCCAGGATCTCTACGGCCATTCGCTACCCGATGGCGCGGTCGCCAGACTCGGCGACTCGTTACTTCGCACTGTTAAGACCCGTGAGTTCACCTTCTCGCGCGACGGGCGCTACGTCGCCCGCCACCGCGACACTGGCATCGACGTTCGAGACCTGACGACAGGGCGAGACGTCACCCCCAGCTACCTCGCCGGGTTGCGCGGCTCGACCCTTCACTTCGCGCCGGACGGCCGTCACGTCGTCGTCGAGACCGCCCGGGGGTTGTGCCGTGTGTACGACCCCGCGTCCGGCGCGGTCGTGATTGACATGAGCGTGGACGGCCGTCACCCGTGGCACGCTGCTGTAAGTGGAAATGGCCGCTCCGCGTTCGTCCGTTGGTACGATGGCCGTGGCGGAGCGGCGATCACTCTCTTCGACCTGACTCAAAGCGGCCGACCGGTCGGCCGCGACGTTTTGGCGGGGCAACAGGGGGCTGCGTGTTTGTCAACTGACGGCGCGGTGCTGTACGCCGCCACCGACAGCGGGGCACGGGCGTTCGAGACAGCCACGGGAAATGAACTCCCGCGACCGCCGCTTCGCCATTTGTCGCACGTCCACGGAGTTGCACTCAGCGCGGACGGCAAGACCCTTGCGGCCGCCCATGCCGATAACCTGCGGTTCTATCCCGTGTCTGCGAACGGGGTCGGGGAGCCGACCGTGCTGCCACCTGTGGACCTTCGGAATGGGATGGCGTGGGCCAAGGATGGCCGCGAGTTGGTGGTGGCGTCACGCGATGCGGTTGTGAGACTCGACGGCAAGTCGGGTCAGGTTCTCGGCCAGTCACTCCCCGAAGGCGGCACGTTCCGCGGCCCTACGGCGCTGTCACCCGACGGCCGGTTCGCCGCGGACGTCGGCGGTTCCGAGCCAGCGATGATATGGGACACCCGGAGCGGTGAGATCCGCTTCCGCTATCCCGACAGGGCACCACTGGTCCGGGTCGTCTGCCTGGATGAACGAACTGCCGTCACGCTCGGTAGCGGGTTACAACTGGAGGTTTGGAGCCTCACGGACGGACGGCCACTTGCCGCCCGCTCACTCGAAGTACCCCATCGGCTCGGGTGGCCGACAGCGCAGTTCTCATCCGACGGCCGGCAGATTGCGGTATTCGATAGCAGCACACGGGCTATGCATGTATGCGACGTGTCAACCGGCCGGCTGCAGCGAGCCGCGGGCGGTTGGGTGTCATCATTCCCGACAGGGATTGGTTTCGCATCTGATAACAGACGGCTGGTGATTGCTTCCGAGGGACGGGTCGGACTGGGCGACACTGTCAAGGGCCAGTCCCTCCGCGAGTTGCCTGGGACCGGACTGGCGGCGGGGTTCTCGCCGGACGGCCGGTTGGTCGCGGTGCTCGACCGCAACCAGGTCCGGCTTGTCGAGGTCTTGACAAACCGGGTCCGGCGGGCGATGGCTGTCCCGGACGTGCCGCTCGACGGCAAGGACGTCCGGTTCACCGCCGGGCGCATACGATTCTCTGGTGACGGCAGTCGGCTTGTGGTGTTCGGGTCTTGTTACCGTGTCTGGGTGTGGTCAGTCGCGGACGGCGAGTTGCTCTATGAGGACCGCGGGGATCGCACAAACCTCTACAGCGATGTCTGGCCAGGCGACCTGTCTCGGGACGGGCGGTGGCTGGCCTACCCGTCTGATGACGGGATGGGGGTCCGGATCATCGACCTTGCGAACCCACGTCCTGGCGGCGTGACGACCGCTGCACACAAGGCCCGGGTCAGTGACGTCTCGTTTGCGCCGGATGGGGCTTACCTGGTCAGTGCCGGCTCTGATGGGATCGGCCTGGTCTGGGACGTCGGAGTCCTGGTCGGGAAATCTCGCCCGAAACCGGCCGACCATACCAGTACCGTTTCCTTGTGGGAAGCCCTCGCCGACACTGATGCCGCCAAGGCCGGTCAGGCAATCGAGGAGCTTGCCCGCAACCCGACTCCTACAGTTACGCTTCTCGACGGGCGATTGACACCAGCGGTCGCACCTGACCCGGCAGTGGTCCGCAGGCTAGTTGACTCGCTGGATAACGGTTCCTTCGAGGAGCGTGACCGGGCGGAGCGCGAGTTGAGAGGGTATCGTGAGCAGGTGACGCCAGAATTGAACGCGGCGCTGAAGCAGCCGCGATCCGCTGAGCACCGGGATCGGTTGGAGAGGTTGTTGGGGCAAGCCGACGGCGTGGAATACGCCGCTGACCGGGTGCGGTTGCTGCGGGCCATTGAGGTGTTAGAGCGAATCGGCGGCACTCAGGCGCGTGGGACTCTGGAACGGCTGGCGGGTGGGGCGCCGCACGCCCGGCTGACCCGGGAGTCGCGGGCAGCGCTGGACCGCATGAATGCCGCCAGGCCTGTTCTTCCTCGCTAGCGGAGGGTTCTCGTCCGACCTGATCGTGTTTCGTGTTCTAAACTTCCGTCGGCCGGGCTGTTGCCTGCTCTTGCCGACGGAGGTTTCCGTTGCTTTCCCCTTCGCTCCGCCGGTTTCTCCGGCCCGAGACTGCTTTCTTCATGCTTGTCTGGGGAGTTTTCCTCTTCGCGTTCCGCGAGCGGGCGTTCTACGATCCGGGATCGCTTTGGCATGTCAAGGTCGGCGAACTGATACTTGACCACGGGTTCATGCACACCGACCCGTTCACGTACACGCACGAGGGCCGGACCTGGATTCCGCAGCAGTGGGGGGCCGAAGTGTTGATGGCCCTTGCCCACAAGGCAGCCGGTCTGGACGCGATATTGCTCGGTTTCGCGACACTGGTGGCTGGGTTGTACACCTGGGTGTTCGCCCGGATGCGGCGGGCCGGGATGCACCCGATTCTGGCCGGGGTGCTGACCGGCGGATGTCTGTTCGCCGGTGCGTTCCATTACTTCGCTCGACCGCACATGAGCACCATCGTGTTCATGGGCTGGACGATGGCGTGTCTGGTGGAGTACGAGCGCGGGCGGGTAACGGCTGCCAGGCTCGCCGGGTTAATTCCGCTGTACATCGTCTGGACGAACCTGCATGGCGGGGCGCTCGGTGGAGTGCTTACCCTGGGACTGGCCGTGGCTGGTTGGGGGCAGTTGTTCTTGCTTGGGAAGGACTCGCCGATCAAGTCGTGGCGGGGCGCGTGGCTTCTCGCCGGGATCGTGGTGTCGTGTGCCCTGACGCCATTCGACAACCCGTTCGGCATGGAGATGATCCACACCTGGAAGCGGATCGTCGGTTCGGACGTGCTCAAGCAAGTGGTCAATGAGCATAAACCGCTCGACCTGGCCAAAGCCCCGGACCAGGTGGTCTTTGGGCTCGGCGTCGCGTACCTGATCCTGCTCGCCGGCACGCTCCCGAAGCGGCCGCAGGTAACGTGGCTACTCCCGCTGGTGTGGCTCGCGTTGACAGCCAAAGGCATTCGCCAGGGGCCATTGTTTGCCGTCACTGCGGCCGTCGTGATCGCGGACTTCTGGCCGCACACCGTCTGGTACAGGCTTCTGAAGCGGTACGGCGACACCGTGATCCAGGATCCGCCGGACGTCAGGGCGGGGTTGGACTGGCGGTCGTATGTAATCCCGACGGCGGCGGTGCTGGCCGCGCTGGTATTCCAGTTGTGCGGGGTATCCGCTCCGCTTGTCGGCCGGGGGTGGGCGCGGCTCGACCCGGCGTTCTCGCCGGTGCAGTTGACCGAGCAGATTCAGGAATATCGGCGGACCCGCGGCCCGGACGCGCGGATTTACAATGACGCGAACTGGGGCGGGTATCTGATCTACCACTTGCCCGACATGAAGATCTACATGGACGACCGGTTCGAACTGTACGGTGATGCCTGGACGACTGACTACGTGGACATGATTTGGTATCACCCTGAGCGGATCGAAGACGTAATGGACCGATACGGGCTTGAAGTGGCCCTGGTCGTTACGGGCGATGAGCGGACCCAACTCGACCACTATCTTTCGGGCTCCGATCGCTGGACCGAACAGGGTCGCACGAAGACAGCCGTGTTGTTTCGGCGAACCAATCCGTAGGTCTGGCAGGTCTCCGCGGCCCGACCAATACGACCTCTGCGAATTGCTTCAGTTTGAAGCGCGAATTGCAGGCAAGCGCCGATACGCGACGCACGCACTTCGCTCTGAGCGCGCGGCATAAAAGCCGCGGTACAATTCGCCTTATCAGCAGTACACTCAAGTTCATCGCAGACGGCCGGACGGGGATGGTATCATGGAACTCCCCGGCTGCCTGGTTTGGGCGGGAGGTGTGCCTTGATCCAATCGTTCGAGCGGTCGGGCATCCGATTCCAGTATCCGACCAACTGGCAGATCGACACCGAGGATGCCGGGGATGGCTGGACTGTGACGCTGCAAAGTCCTGAGACAGCTTTCGTGCTGGTCAGTTTGCGGCCCGATGCAGTCACCGCCGCACAGGTGGCCGACGAGGCGCTGGCAGTTTTGCGCGCGGAGTACCCGGAATTGGACGCGGAGCCGGTCCTGGATAACCTCGCCGGCCAGCCCGCCATCGGGCACGACATCGACTTTCTGACCCTCGATACCTCCATCCTTTGCCAGACGCGGTGCATCGAGACCTCGGCCGGTCCGCTCCTCGTCATGGGCCAGACGAGCGACTACGACCGCGAGCAGAACGAGCCGGTGTTGCGGGCGATCTGTGCCTCTCTCCAACTGGAGGACTGATCATGCGGCCTTCCCGTCTGGGGTTCACACTCATCGAATTGCTGGTAGTGATTGCCATCATCGCGATCCTGATCGGCTTGCTTCTGCCCGCCGTGCAACGGGTGCGCGAGGCCGCAGCCCGGACTCAATGCGCGAACAACATGAAGCAGATCGGGCTTGCCGCCCACAACTACCATGACGTACACGGCCGACTCCCGCACCACCGCCGCTGCCCGGCACCGTTCGCCGGCGGTACCGACCCGCTGTGCTGGACCGCCCCCGACCCATTCCAGTGGACCGGCACCGACGAACGGTTCTGGGCCGCCTTCGACAATCGCCCCGGCGCCACGCTATACGACCGACTCCCTGACTACCATCCAGACGGCTTCCTCTGGCCGTTTCTGGAAGGCAATCAGAAGGTGCTTCAATGCCCCAAGGGTGTCGAGGATGAGCGAGGCAGTTCAGACAGTGGCCGGGAGTTCCAGATCAGCTACGCCCTCAACGGCGTTACCCGCGGCCCTGAGGGGAAGGCGCTCGCCTGGGTGTCCAACGGCAGCGGAACGTCGAATGTCTATTACGCCTGGGAACACAACAACGGTCCCGTCTGTTATGTCGGGCCAGGCGGCAACCGACTGCCGATTCCGCGGGCTGACGGGCTGCTAACCCGGCACTATCCCGAGCGGCACATGGGGATGATTCTGGTGGCGTACTGCGACGGCCACGTGGAGCCGGCCCGACCGGCCGAACTGGTCGAGGAACGGTTCAACGCCAACTGATGCCACCCATACCGACGCACGACCCGTTCGAGCCGAAGCGGACCGCGATGCGGGAGGAGTTCTTTGACAAGCTCTTCGCGCTGGGCGGGTGGATCGGGGCGACCGACACGTACAAGCGGACCATGTGGGCGGCGGTGCCCGACATCGCCGTCCAGCGCGCCGGGTACTCCCTCACCTTTCGCAAGCCGCTGCCGGAGCCGGGGGCAGGCAACCAGCTCGTCATGGCGGGCCACGAGGCGATGCTGGCGCAGTGGTTCCGGAGGCCGCTGAACCGATCCGATATCGAACTGGCACGTCGCTGGCACACCGAACGCGCCAACGTCCGCGCGTTCCCTGACGCGGCATGGGACACGGTACTGGCGTCACAGCCCGGCGATGGCGTTTACCTCCCTATCGACGTCTGGGGCTTCCCCGGCGGGCAGACGTTCCTGGACGGTGTGCCATGCCTGGCCTTCGAGGGTCCGGGCGGCATCGTCTCGTACCTGGAACCGGCCATGTGCCGGTACTTCGCCCCGGTGATCCAGGCGACCAAGGCCCGACTGATGAAACTGGCCACCCCGCGGGACGCCGAGTTCGGGCTGAGGTCCGCCCCGGTCGAGGTGTGCAACCTGATCCTGCTCCTGGCCCGGTTCGTCGGCGGCGGCGGGCAACTCACGTCCAACGACACGGCCGAGTTCCTCTACCCGGACCTGTTCAAGTCCATCGGGACCATCGGCCACGAGATGATGTGCGCGAACCAGTCGTTCGACAAGACGCTGGCAGAGGCCGAGTACGAGATGATGGACCGGTTCGTCACCCGGATGGGAACGGCGTCATTACTATGTGACCTGGTGGACGCGGAGACGGTCGGGCTGGAGAACGCACTGCGTGTGATCCGCAACCACCCGGAGACCGACCGGATCGGCGTCCGGGTGGACAGCGGTGACATCACGAAGCAGTGCGTCCTGTACTTCAAGGCGATGCGCGATGCCGGGGTCAAGCCGCGGCTGATCGTCTTCGAGGACGAGGTCAGTCCGGAGCAGGTGCGGGATGTGTACGACGTGTTCCGACGGTTCACCGGGGAGGAGCCGACGATGCTCTTCCCCGGGGCGGGCGGGTACTGGTGGCGGTTGGTCCACCGGGACACGATCTCCGCGGCGTTCAAGCGGACCGCGACCGAGGACCGGCCCAACGTCAAGTTCTCGAACTCCCCCGGCAAGGAGTCGATCCCCGGGTACATCCGGGTGTACGGCCGTGGTGATACGATGGTGGTAGCGGACGCCTCCGAACAGATCGACGGCGAGCCGCTGTTCGTGAAACTAGTGGATCTGGGCAGGGTCTCATATCGGGAGTCGTTTCTGGAGCAGGCGGACCGGGCGGAGCGGACCTGGGGTAAGTATACGCGCTACCAGCATTCGCCATTGGTCGGTGAGTACATGGAGCGATTCCGGGCGATGCGAGCCGCAGAGGTCGAAGCGGCCCGTCAACGGCTAGGTGGGACATAAGAGACACGAGATGACCACCCACGGCTTCCTCCGCGTCGCGGCCGCTTCACCGGAATTGCGGGTCGCCGATTGCCGGTACAACGCCGAGCGAACGCTCGATCTACTGCGACAGGCCGAGGACGTCGGGGTGGATCTCGTCGTTTTCCCCGAGTTGGGGCTGACCGGGTACACCTGCAACGACCTGTTCCACCACCGCACCCTCCTGGAGGCAGCCCTCTCGGCGCTGGAGACGCTCCTCGATGCGGCAGACATGTGCTTCGGCGGGGTGGCGGTGGTCGGGCTACCACTTGAGGTGGACGGCCGGCTGTTCAACTGCGCTGCCGTCTTCCGCGGGGGGAAGTTGCTCGGCGTTGTGCCGAAGACGTACCTGCCAAACTACAAGGAGTTCTACGACCTGCGGTTCTTCGCGCCGGGGCCGTCCGCCGTCTCGCGGGAGGTGCAACTCGTCGGCCAGCGCGTTCCGTTCGGCGCCGACCTACTGTTCGAGGCGGCCGGCGGCGACAGGTTCGTGCTGGGCGTCGAGGTCTGCGAGGACGTGTGGATGCCGGTGCCGCCGAGTTCGCTCCAGGCGATCGCCGGGGCGACGGTGTTGGCGAACCTGTCGGCCAGCAACGAGACGATCGGCAAAGTCGCCTACCGCCGGCAGCTCGTCGCCGGGCAGTCTGGCCGCTGTGTCGCCGGATACGTCTATGCCTCGTCCGGCCCTGGCGAGTCCACAACCGACCTCGTGTTCGGTGGTCACTGCCTGATCGCCGAGAACGGGTCGGTTCTCGCGGAGTCGCCGCGGTTCGGTCGCGGCGGGCACCTGACTGTCACTGACCTGGACCTCGACCGACTCCGGCGTGACCGGATGACGACCAATAGTTTCGGTGAGGCGACCCGCGATCGGGGCCTGGTCCGTGAGTTCCGCCGTGTTGGATTCACCCCCTCTGATCGGGCCGACCGCACCCCGGCACTGATACGGCACGTCGATCCGCACCCATTCGTGCCGTCGGACCCGGCGACACTGAAGGAGCGGTGCGACGAGATCTTTCACACCCAGGTGTGCGGGCTGGCGAAGCGGCTCGACCACATTGGACGACCGGTGGTGTCGATCGGTATCTCCGGCGGGCTGGACTCGACGCTGGGGTTGCTCGTTGCGTCCAAGACGTTCGACGCCCTCGGCGAAACGCGGTCGAAGATCAAGGCGCTGACAATGCCGGGGTTCGGCACCACCGGGCGGACACTCGGCAACGCCCGCGCGCTGATGCGGGCGGTCGGTGTCTCGGCCCGGGAGGCGGACATCCGGGCCATGTGCTTCGACGAGATGAAGGCGCTCGGCCACTCGCCGTTCGGCATCCCGCTTGACGGGCTGACCCTCGACGCCCTGACGGAGAAGCTCCGAACCCTGCCGCCGGAGCGGCGCAGCGACCTCGTCTTTGAGAACGTCCAGGCCCGGGTGCGGACGAACCTGCTGATGAACACCGCGTTCGTGGTCGGGACCGGCGACCTGTCGGAGTTGGCGCTGGGGTGGTGTACGTACAACGCCGACCACATGAGCATGTACAACCCGAACGTCAGCATCCCGAAGACGCTGGTGAAGTTCCTGGTGCGGTGGGCGGCCGAGAACGAGTTCGTCGGCGACGAGCGGGCGACTCTGTTGGACATCGTGGCGACGGAGATTTCGCCTGAGCTGCTTCCCGTCGCGGAGGATACCGGTCCGCAATCGACCGAGTCCGCGATAGGTCCGTACGAACTGCACGACTTCTTCCTCTACCACTTCCTACGCTGGGGGGCGTCGCCGGAGAAGATACTTTTCCTCGCGTCGCAGGCGAAGTTCGATCGCGCGTACACATCCGACGATATTAGAGGCTGGCTCAAGGTGTTCCTGACGCGGTTCTTCGCCAACCAGTTCAAGCGGTCGTGCCTGCCGGACGGGCCGAAGGTCGGAACGGTCAGCGTGTCCCCGCGAGGTGACTGGCGGATGCCGTCGGACGCGGTTGCGAAGGCGTGGTTGGAAGCCCTGGAACGGGGCTAACGTGCGGTCCCGTCGTTCACGCGACGGGATCACCTCTGGTAGATCGGTAGGTAGTTCGCCGGAACCGACAGGATTAGCACGGCGATGGCGGTCTGGTACTGCGGGCCGACGTGGGCCTCCATCCGCTCCGACCACTCACCAGTGACCCGCTGCGTGGCGAGCAACTTCGCCTTCATCCGGCCGTAATACTCTTCCCACTTCTTGCCGCCGACCTGATGGAAGGCGTGCGCGGCATAGTAGTGGCCATACCAGTAGTGCTGGCCGTCGTCCTCGGTCCGCTCCAGATACCGGACCGCTTGGGCGATCTCCTTGGCCTCGTAGTCACCGCTAAGTTGGAGCACACAGACGCCGGCCGCTGTGCGGGCGTAGCCAGGGCCGGACGAGCCTGGCTGATAGCGGTAGCCGCCGCTGCGCGAGTCGCGGCAACGGTTGATGTACGCGACCGCCTTCCTGATCGTCTCGTCCGGGACGTGAAGCCCGCTGTCCTTGGCCCCTCGTAGTGCCATCACCTGCATGATCGTGACGGAGATGTCCGCACCTGTCGGGGCCGGCTCGTAGCGCCAGCCGCCCTCGTGGTTCTGCGTCTTGACGATCAGGTCGATCGCCTTCTTGAGGACCTTCTTGACCTCCTCGTCGCCGGTCATCCCCCAGACCTGGGTCAGGGCCAGAGCGGCCATACCGTGGCAATACATGTTCCCGCCGCGGGGGCCGACGAGGTAGCCGTCGTTGCGGGCCGAGGCAAGCAGATTGCGGACGCCCTTGGAGACAACCGGGCCGTAGAGTCCCTGATTGGGAACGTGTCCGTTGGCCATGTACGCCAGGATGGCGAACGACGTGACGGCGGTGTTGCCCCAGGAGCCGTCACGGTTCTGCTGGTCCTTGAGCCATACGAGCGCCTTCTCGACCGCTTTCTTGGTCTTGTCGTCCATTTTGACCTTCTCCTCGGCGGCGGGAGCCGGGGTAGAGGTCAGGACTACGGCGAGGGCGGCGAGCGCGGTCAGACACCGCATCGGAGCCTCCTACCTTTGGTCTACTTCTTGGCCGGCGGCGCGGCCTTTTGCGGCTGGCCGTTGGTCTTGATGTTGATGTTGTACTGCTTGATTAACTCGCGGAACTCGGCCGGGAAGGCGGCCTCGGCGTTCTGCTGGACCTTATCGCGCTCCCGCTTCTGCAGGTTGATGAACGCCCCGTCGCCGGTCGCCTCCTTGCCCTGCGCGGTCGCGTTCTTCATCTGTCCCGGACCTTGGCGGTTGCCCTCTGCGATGCCGTCGTTCTTCTCCTGGCCATCGCCGGGCTGCTTGCCTTGCTGGCCGGGTTGCTTGCCCGGCTGGTTGCTCGCCTGTTGGCCCTGGCCGGGTTGTTGGCCCGGCTGTTGTCCCTCCTGGCCGGGTTGCTGGCCCTGGGCGTTTGCCTGGGCTTGCTGGTTCTGGCCGGGCTGGGCGCCCTGTTGTCCCATCGCCTGCGCCGCCGCGTTCAGGGCGGAGAGCGCCTGACCGAGCTGCCGCGCCGCCTGAGATTGTGCCTGGCCGGCCTGCGACGGCTGTCCCTGTCCGAGTTGCTGCTGGGCCTGTCCGAGTTGCTGGCCGGCCTGGTTGAGCTGCGGCTGGACGGTCGTCGGCGCCTGGGCCTGGGCCTGGGCCAGCGCGGCCTGGGCCGCAGCGGTCGCTTCGGACGACTTCGCCAGTGCCTCCGTCGCCTCCCTGATCTGCTGCTGGGACTGGGCCAGATCGCCAGCGTTCTGTGCCTGACCCGGGTTTGGCTGGCCCTGCGGCATGGGCCTGCCCTGTGCCGGCTGGCCGGCCTTGTTCAACTGCTCCAGAGCCTGCTGCTGCCGGTCGAGCGCGGTCTGGAGGTCGCCCTTTTCAAGTGACTCGGCGGCCTCCGCGGCGGCCTGTTGGGCGTTCGGCTGCTCCAGCCTCTCGGCTCTCTCGGCCACCTGTCGCTGGAGCCGGGCTAGGTTCTGGGCTGCGTCGTCCATCGGCTGCTGGTTCGGTTGCTGGCCGAGTTGCTGAGCGGCTCTGTTCGCCTCCTGGGACGCCTTGTTCGCTTCCTCGATCGCCTTGGCGATCTGCTGGGCTGCGTCCGCCGGGTTCACCCGGTTCGGCTGCATGGCCGCCTGGTCGGCGATCTCCTGGGCCTTCATCTCGTCGGCCTTCCTGGCGAGCGCGTCCCTGGCCTCGTTGAGTTTCTTCGCTGCCTCGTTGGCCTGCTCCGACCCGGGCCTGGCCTCGTTCTGCGCCAGTTGGTCTCTGGCTGCGTCCTGGTTCCGGGTTGCTTCGTTGATCTTATGGGCGGCTTCCGGGGCCGTATCCTTGACCATCTCGCCGACTTCTTTGGTCGGCGGGGTCAACTCGCCTTGCTTCTTCGCCAACTCACCAGTGTCGGGCTTCTGCTCCCCCTGGGGATTGGCCTGAGCCATCGCGTCGTCGGCGACTTTCTTCTCCTGGCGGGCCAACTCCTCCAGCTTCTTCGCCGCCTCGTCCAGTTTGGCGATGTCCTCGCGGCGTTTCTCGATGGTGGCCGCCTTCTCTTCCAGTGCCTTCTTGGCGTCCTGCAACGCCTGAAGCGCCTCGGACTGCTTCGGCTGGGCGGCGTCTGCGTTTCGCCGGGCCAACTCGTTGGCCGCGGTCCGGGTCGCGTCGGCAGCCTTGTTCAGCGCGTCCTTCAGTTCCTTGCTGTCCGGCAGCGGGAGGTTCTTCACGTCGTCGGTTTTCTTCGCCACGTCTTTCTGGGCGTCGGAGGCGGGCTTGAGGTTGTCCGGCTTCTTCGCGTTCGCCTCGGTCATCTCCCTGGCGGCGGTCTGCTCCTTGATGATCTGCTCGATCTGCTCGGCCGCTCGCTTCGCCGCCTCAAGCGGGTCGGACTTCGCCTTCTCGGCGGCCTCGATGAGCTTGTCGAGTTCGTCGCGGGCCTCGCGGAGCCGGTCGGCGGCGTTTCCCTCCGGTGAGACGGCCCCCTTGAGGTCGCCGTCGCGTAGCTCGTCTTGCGCCCGTCGCATCTCGGACTCGGCCGGGGTGAGCTTCGCCGCGACCTCCCTGGCCAGTTCGTCCACCGTCTTGCGGACGTCGCGGGTGTCGAACTCCAGCCGGGCCTGCCGGTCGGCGAGCTGGTTGGCGTGCTCCCGCGTCGGGTCGGTGCGGCCGCGGTCGAACCGCTCCCGCCGGTTGGCGAAGTCCGGCCGCGTCTCCGTATCCTTCTTCAACTCCTGCTCGGCCTGGAGCAGCTTCTCGACACGGTCCCGGGCCTCGCGAAGCGCGGCCGCCTTGTCCCCCTGGCCGCGGATCGCGGCGGCGAGGCCCTGGAGTTCCTGTGAGGTCTTCAACTGGCCCTCGGCGGCGGCGCGGTGGCTGCCGTTGAGGACCGACTGGCGGGCGATCTCCATCTGGGCGACGAGCTGGCCGCCGCGGCCGAAGGCGTCTGCCCGGTCGAGCCGATCCTTCTGCTCGGGGTTGAGCGACGGACGCAGCCCGGCGAGTTGCTTGACGAGGTTCGTCAACTCGGCCCGCAGGTCGGCCTGGGCGTCGGAATGCTCCTCGCGGTCGTCCACGCCACGGCGGCGGTTGCCGGACCGGCCGTCCGCCGCCAGTGACTGGAGGTGCAGGTCGTGCTGCTCCCTGGCGTAGCGGGTCAGCCGTTCGGCTGCCTGGTCGAGCGACTTGAGGGTGTCGAGCTTGACCAGCATACCGCGGAGCGATGCGACGACTTCGCGGTGCTTCTGGTACGCCTGCCGCTGCTCGACGGTGGCGGCCGCCTCGTCCGGGGCCTTGATCGCCGCCTCCAGGTGGTTCAGGACGGCGGTCATCTGCTCCCGGCTGAGGCTCCGCAGCCCGGCGGCGACCTCGTCTAACACTTTCTGCTCGGCTGATGGGTCGAGCTTCTGGTAGGCGAGGACGCGGAGGGTGGTGGTCACCCTCCGGGCGGTCTGCTCGACCTCGGCCTGGACCCGCCGCTGCTGGTCGCGCTGGGCGGCCGGGGGCTCGTCGGCGGCCCCGAACGGGGCGAGAGCCAGGGTCGTCAGGAAAGCGAGCAGGAGGCGTCCGGTCGCCATGATCGCACCTCGTCGGCTGCCGCGGGGCGAGAGGAGTCCCGCGGGCACTCGTTCCAGTATCCGGCCCCTTCGATCGATGAGCAACGGCCAATGTCGCTTGCTACTGGGGTCAGACCGCCAGACCGCCACTTTGCAGGTGTGCCAGTTTGGCGGCCTGACCCCTCTTTCGGCCGACGCCTCAACCCACGGGGGTCAGGGCGCCAGGGCGCCACATTCCGAAGGTGCCGATGTGGCGCCCTGGGTGGTCAAACATTGACCAGTCCTGATCCGGCCTCGGATCATGACCTATACTTATATCCACTATTCGTTGGCCGTGTCAAATCCCGGGGTTTAGACCGGGCAGGCCGTTCGATTCGCTCGCGGACCACACTACTTCGGCCGTCCAAATACCCCGCGCTGTCGCTCCTCGATCTGTCGTAGCTTGTCCCGGCTCTGGTCATGCTGATCGAGCCACGCCTGGAGTTGGGCCTGGGTGACCACGGTTTTGATCCGCGACTCGGACCGGCCCGGTAGCCGACCGGCGGCGGGGTTGCGGTCGAACACCTCGACGTAGAACTCCACCCGGTCGCCGACCTCCAGCTTCGCCGGGCCAGACGGCGTTGCCCTGGTCAGGGCGGCGGTCTGGAAGTTGTACCGCCCGCCGGCCTCCAGCCCGTCCGGCTCGTGCGCAGGGTCGGCGGCCGGGATCGGGAAGAACTCCACCGAGGCGTTGAACCCCGACTTCTCGAAGAGGCCAAGCTCTGGAAGAAACTTCCCGACCATAGCCGGGTCCGCGGAGACTGGCTTCAGGGGTAGCGGCGTCCACGGCCCCTCGTTGACCCGGTACATCACCCGCGCCCGCGACAGCCCCAGCGGCGAGCGGGCGGCGTAGGCGACCTGCACCTGTCCGCCGAGGCCCAGCGGCATGCCGTTGACCTCGTAGTCGTCGAGCGGGCCGTCGTCCTGCGGCCCCTTGAGCGTCTCCTGGAGGAGGTTGACCCGCGGCGGCTCGTCGGGGGCGAGGTTGATGCCGCGGCGCGGCGGGTGGGAGTTGGCGAACCCGTACTCGTCGGCAACCTCGACGCGGTAGCCCGACGGCCGCGGCGGCAAGTCGAAGACCGCCTCGGCACCTAACCCGTCGGCTGAGCGGCCCATCTCGACCTTGCGGGCCGGTTGCTCCTGCCCGGCCTCGTCCCGCGCGAGGACCACCAGCGTCGCCCGCGCCACCGGCTTCGAGGTCGCCACCGCGACCCTGATTGCCGAGTCGGGCAGCGCCAGTACTTCTCCTTGTGGCTGGAACCGCTCAAACCGGTTCTCCCCCTTCGGATCGACGTACTTCGGCAAGAGCACCCAGGCGTTGACCTCGGTGACGACCGGCCGCGGCTCGAACCGGACGTGCCCCGGCGTGCGGGTCCGGCCGTCGGCGAGCCGGGCGCGGAAGGTGAACGGCAGTGACGAGGGCGGCAGCTTCGCGGCGAAAACGGCGTGCTCCTCGTCGATCCGCTTCGTCAGGGTCAACGGGAACGTCTCGGACGGCTGCCCCTCGGGGACGACGCGCACGGTGCCGGTCGCGTCGTCGGCCACGTGGCCCGAGACCTCGAACCGCAGCTCGACCTCGTCGCCGCTGGGCCACAGTTCGGGCGTCTGGTTCACGAGGCGGACGGAGCGGGGAACCTCGACCGGCAAAAGGCACTGCCGGGCGAGCAGCGTAGACACCAGCTCCAGCCGCGCGGCGGCAAACCCGCCCGCCGCCAGGAGGACCGGCACCGCCAGGAGCGCGGCCCACTCCAGCCGCGACCGGTCGGCCAGGGACGCGAGCCGGTGCCGGGCCGACATCGTCTCGGCCTCGGTCGTCACCACGCGGATGAGCTGCGGCGACATCCCCTCGACCTTTGCCCCGTGGCGGTTCAGTTGCAGGGCGGTGACGAGCCGGTGGTCGAACTCCGGCACCTCCTCCTCGGCCCGGCCGGCCAGCGCGTCCAGCGACGGGACCTGGAGCCGGACCAGCAGCCAGTACCCGGCCGCCGCGAAGAGGCCGAGTTGCCCGGCGGTCATGAGCAGTCGGAGCGGGAACGGGGTATCGACATACCGGTCGGTGACCCAGTCGGTCAGGCAGGCGACGGTCAGCACCGCGACGACGAGCGCGACCCACCGTGCGGCGCCCCAGGCGAGGCGGTAAAGCCACTCGCGGCGCTGCCAGCTTCGGAGTTGTCGGACGAGTGTTTTCATGGGACCGATCGTTGGCGAACGGCCGGCGTGAGCCGGCTGGTGATT
>DATLIF010000413.1:0-10056 GCA_035539575.1 Fimbriiglobus sp.
GAGATACCGTCAGGGATCGGCATGTCAAGGAGTAATCGGCGGTTCCATCCCGTCGCCGCCGGTCCCCTCCCCCGTCGCGGGGAACGGGGCGGACGAGGCGCTATGGGGGACTCCGTCCTGCCGCACCGGGGCCATACCACCGAAGACCGCCACCCAGCGCGCCGCCGACCAGAGCAGCACGGCGCCGACCGTACACATCACGAACAGCGTCAGGGCGATGTTCAGGTAGCCGGTGAACGCCTTGCCCTGCTCGATCATCTGCGGGAACTGGCCGGTCAGTAGTTCGACGCCGGCGGTCATGGTCGTGCTGACCACGAAGAGCATCGGCGGCAGCGTTACCCAGGCGTACCGGCCGCGGCCGGTGTTCACCAGCCAGGTCGTGACCAGCGCCAGCGCCAGCACCGCGAGGAGTTGGTTGGCGATGCCGAACATCGGCCAGATGG
The DNA here is from genome assembly GCA_035539575.1 of Fimbriiglobus sp. Lineage (GTDB taxonomy): Bacteria > Planctomycetota > Planctomycetia > Gemmatales > Gemmataceae > DASSAT01. The sequence goes on from DATLIF010000413.1 coordinate 444, forward strand.
TGCCGATGGACCCGGTGTGGATCAGCCAGCCCCAGCCGGCCGTGATGACCCCGGTGGCGATCAGCGACCCCGGCAGCCAGTCGGTCCGCGCGAACGGCTCGTACACCCGACCCGCCGTCTCTTGCAGCAGGAACCGGCCGATGCGCGTCCCGGCGTCGATCGTGGTGAGGATGAACAGCGCCTCGAACATGATCGCGAAGTGATACCAGTACTTCAGCAGCCAGTCGCCGGTGACGCCGACCCACGCGAACGCCTGCTCGAAGATGACCGACATGCCCACGGCGAGCGTCACCGCGCCGCCGGTCCGGCCGCGCAGCGACTCGCCGCCGACCTTCTCCTCGACCTCGCCGAGGTCCAGGTGGCTGACGCTGGAGACGCCGACCTTGTGAAGCGGGTCCTTCGCCTCCTTCGGCGGGCCGTACCGCTCGTTGACCTCGTTCACTTGCTGTTGCCACAGCGGTGCGTCGTCGATCGCCACGTTGATGTCGTAGTAGAGCTGCGGCGGCAGCGCCGCGGCGGCGATCAGCGCCGTTACCCCGACCAGCGATTCGATGAGCATTGCCCCGTAGCCGATGCCGCGGATTTGCGATTCCTTCTCGACCATCTTCGGCGTGGTGCCGGACGAGACGAGGGCGTGGAACCCGCTGACCGCCCCGCACATCACGCAGATGAACACGAACGGGAAGATCGGGGCCTTGACGTCCGGCTTGCCGAGGAACGTCGGGCCGCCGTTGATGAACGTCTCGTTGAGTTCGGGCGCCTGGAGCGGCGGGTTGGCGACCATCACGCTGATGACCAGTAGCCCGACGGTGCCGATCTTCAGGAAGCTGGAGAGGTAGTCCCGCGGCCCGAGCAGCAGCCACACCGGCAGCACCGCGGCGATGAAGCCGTAGATGCACAGCGCCAGGACGGTCTGCGTGCGGGTGAGTGAGAAGAACGGCTCCAGCGCCGACCCCGGCACCCAGTTCCCGGCGACGGTCGCGGCCAGCACCAGCGCGCCGCCGATCAGCGACGCTTCGACGACCTTGCCGGGGCGGATGCGGTACATCCACAGCCCGACCAGCAGCGCGATCGGGATGGTACAGAAGATGGTGAACGTGCCCCAGGAGGAGCCGGGGACGACCTGCACGCAACCGGGGGGAAGGGTGTAAACAACCTTCGAGGGTCCTCGCGGACCCTGCCAATCAAGTTTGGTATCCTTTCGCAACTGCTCGCGCTTACCCGCGGGCACCTTGACTTGAAATGCTTCGGACCTTGTGGTTACGGGCTGATCTTTGGCGTACTGGACCTCGCAACCGGCGGGGAACCGATACACCACTGCCGAGCCGTCGTCCGTTTCCGAAACCTCGACTTCGTCGAGAAGTCTCCTGACCTCCATCCCCGCCGGCAGCTTCGCCTCTTCTCCCCCCAATGCCTTGACCACCACGAACCCCAGCCCGGCCAGGGCGATCACCACGATGAACAGGATCGCCAGCGACGCCACCACCGCCGCCGGCCGGCCCAACTCGGCGCGGGCGATCTCGGCCAGCGACTTGCCATCGCGCCGCACCGACGCGGCCAGCACCAGCATGTCCTGCACCGCCCCGGCCAGGCACACCCCGACCACCAGCCAGATCAGCCCCGGCATGTACCCGTACTGGATCGCCAGCACCGGCCCGATCAGCGGCCCCGCCCCGGAGATCGCCGCGAAGTGGTGGCCGAACAGCACCCACCGGTTGGTCGGGTGGTAGTTCTGCCCGTCGTTGAAGCGGTGCGCCGGCGTCACCCGGCGGTCGTCCAGCGCCGCGACCTTCGCGGCCAGGAACGCCGAGTAATACCGGTACGCCAGGGCGAAGATGACCAGCACGCACAGCATCACCGGCATGGCGTGCAGGACGGTCCGACCGTTCTCGACGTGGTAGAGGGTGAGCGCGAAGAGGTTCATGATCTGGGTAGGGTGGGTCGAGGGAGGCTTTGCGACCGAGGCCCACCGCGGACCACGCCCGCGGTCCGCGGTGGGCCTCGAAGACTCGACCCACCCTACGAGGCTACGAGCGGTTACTTCTTGACGACGCCGCTGCCGGCCCTGGCGACGGCCGGCGGCTCGGCGGTGCCGATCTCGGCGAGGATGGTCGCCGCCCGGTTGGCGTCCGACACGGAGTCGAAGGTGACGTATCCGATGAACTTCCCGCCGATGGCGGCCATGACCATCTCGTGCAGGTTGACCCCGGCCGTCTCCCATGCGAGGGTCAGCCGGCCGGCCAGCCCGGCCTTGTCGTCCCCCTCGACCCGCATGACGATCGGCTCCTGCGCCTCGTGCAGCCCGGCGGCGCGGGCGGCGGCGAGTTGCCCGTTGCCGCTGATCGGGGCGACGTACAGGTCGCTCCGTCCGGTCTTGGTCGCGGACCGCTGGCTGTAGACGTACTCCAGATGCACCTCGGCTTCGGCCAGCATCTTGAGCTTGGCCGCGATCCCGCCCGGCTCGTCCTGCACCTCGGTGTGGTAGACATGCACCCGCTGCATCTTGAAGCTCATTGACGTGTCCTCCTCAATTGCCGTCCTGGCCGCGGATAAGGTGAGTCCGTCCCGGCGCCGTCATCCTACCCCTGCCGGGTCCGAAAGCAATCGCGTTCGTATCCTAAGTTCGGCCCTCCCACCACCCGCCGGGGACGCCCATGCGCATTGCCGTATTTTTACTGCCGATCGTCATCGCCCTGTCGCCTGCGGCGGTCCGCGCCGCCGACCCGCCGGCCGTCGTGTTTCGCAACGCCACGATCCACACCGGTGCCGCCGACAGGCCGGTCGCGAAGGGTGTGCTGGTCGTGTCGGACGGCAAGATCCTGTACGCCGGGGCCGACGAGGCGGTCCAGGTCCCGGACGGGGCCAGGGTCATTGACCTGAAGGGCGCGGTGGTCATCCCCGGCCTGGTGGACACGCACTCGCACATCGGAATCTACCCCAAGCCGAGCGTGCCGGCCCACTCCGACGGCAACGAGATGTCCGGCCCGGTGCAGCCGTCGGGCCGGGCGCTGGACGCCGTCTGGCCGGGCGACCCCGGCATCCGCATGGCGACGGCCGGCGGCGTCACCACCGCGAACATCATGCCCGGGTCCGGCAACGTGATCGGCGGGCAGACGGTCTACGTCAAGCTGCGCGGCGACACGATTGAGGAGATGCGCGTCACCGGCAAGCTGCCCGACGGCGCCGAGGTGGTCGGCGGCCTCAAGATGGCCAACGGTGAGAACCCGAAAGGCTACGGCCGCAAGCAGCAGGCGCCGTTCACCCGCATGAAGGTGGCGGCGCTGCAGCGCGAGCAGTTCGTCAAGGCCCGCGAGTACAAGGCGAAGAAGGATGCCGGCGACAAGGTCGAGCGGGACCTCGCGCTGGAGCCACTGGTCGAGGTACTGGAGAAGAAGCGGACGGTCCACTTCCACTGCCACCGGGCCGACGACCTCCTGACCGCGGTGCGGATCGCCGAGGAGTTCGGCTTCGAGTTGGTGCTGCAACACGCCACCGAGGGCTACCGCGTCGCGGACGTGCTGGCGAAGAAGAAGGTCCCCGTCTCGCTGACGCTGATCGACAGCCCCGGCGGCAAGGCGGAGACGATCGGCCTTCTGGACGAGAACGCGGCGGCCCTCGACAAGGCCGGGGTGCCGGTGTGCGTGAACACGGACGACTTCATCACCGAGAGCCGGTTCTTCCTGCGGTCCGGGGCGATCGCGTTACGTGGCGGGATGATCGAGGCAGCGGCGCTGCGGGCGCTGACGCTGACCCCGGCGAAGGTGATGCACCTCGACCACCGCGTCGGCTCGCTGGAGAAGGGCAAGGACGCGGACTTCGTGGTCCTCTCCGGCCCGCCGTTCTCGGTCTACACGAAGGTGCTGGAAACCTGGATTGACGGCAAGAAGGTGTTCGATGCGACCGACGAGGCGCAGCGGCTGTACCGCGACGGCGGGTTCGCGCTGCCGAACGGGACCGAGCCACCGAAGGTGCCGGAGGCGAAGCCACTGCCGGCCGCGCCCGCCCGGCGTGTCCCGCTCCCCGCGGCGTCCGACAAGCTGGAGAAGGGCAAGATGGTGGTGTACGCGGACCGCATCCACACCGCGGCCGGCGCCCCGATCACCGACGGAGCGATCGTGATCGAGGACGGGCGGATCACCGCCGTCGGCTCGCGAGAGAAGGTCGGTGCCGTCAAGGGCGCCGCGATACTGTCCGCCCGCGACGTGACCCCTGGGCTGATCGATCCGATGACGTGCGTCGGTCTCAGTGGCGCGTGGAACATCCCGGCCGACCAGGACCAGGACGAGCCGAGCGACCCCAACCAGGCGGACCTGCGCGTCCTCGACGGGTACAACCCGGCCGAGGGATTGCTGGAGTTCGCTCGCGCCAACGGTGTGACGGTGGTCCACACCACCCCCGGCCGGGTGAACGTGATCGCCGGGACGACCGGCGTCTTTCGGTGCCGTGGCGCCACTGCCGAGGACGCGGCATTGAACAAGTCGTTCGCGGTGCTGGTGAACCTGGGCGAGTCGCCGAAGGCGGCGTTCAAGGACAAGGGCCCGACGACCCGGATGGCGGTCGCCGGCATCGTCCGCAAGGCGTTCGCCGACGCGCAAGGATACCGCGACAAGGCGAGCGGGGGGCGTCAGCCCCCTGTTGAAGGCGAGAAGAAACAGGGGACTAACGTCCCCCGCTCGCCCAAGCACGAAGCCCTCCTCCCCGCGCTGGAGGGCAAGGTGCCGGTGATCTTCGCGGCCCACCGGGCGGACGACGTCCGCACCGCGCTGCGGATCGCCGACGAGTTCAAGCTCAAGCCGGCGATCGCGCTGGGCACCGAAGCGTACCTGCTGGCCGACGAGCTGGCGAAGCGCAAGGTGCCAGTGATCGTCCACCCGACGATGCAGCGGCCCGGCGGCAGCATGGAGACGCTGAACACGCTGCTGGGCAACGCGGCAGCGCTGAAGGCGGAGGGCGTCCCGGTGGTGATCGGCACGGCGTTTGAGGGCTACGTCCCGAAGACGCGGAACCTGCGGGCGGAGGCGGCGATGGCCGCGGCGAACGGCCTCGGCCCCGACGGCGCTTTGCGGGCGGTGACGCTCGACGCGGCGAAGCTGCTGGGCATCGACAAGGAGCACGGCAGCATCGAGGTCGGCAAGGCGGCGGACCTGGTGCTTTACGACGGCGACCCGTTCGAGCACGCCACGCACGTCACACACACGCTGATCGGCGGCGCGGTGGTCTACGACCGCTCCGAGTACCTGAAGCTGCCGTTCGACCGCCGCGTGCTGCCGCTGCTGGGCGGCACCGGCGGCGTCGGCTGCTGCCTGGGGTGGTAGCGAGGAGCAATAAGGTAAGTCTGAGAGCCGCCGCGACCGTGGCGGCTCTCAGCTCGTCTGAAGGAAGGCTCGCCGTTCCGTCAGCCCCGCCTTCTCGAACAGCTTGACGAGCCAATCCCGGTGCCCGTCGAGGGTGAACCCGTAGCGCTCTCGGAACGGTGTTGCCTCGGCCGATATCAGTTCGCCGTAAAGCATCGCCAGCCGGATTGCGACGAGTGGTTGACCGAGGGCCAGGTACTCCGCAACGGCATCCTGGTAGATCAGGAAATCGTCGTTTGTCGTCACCCCGGTGGCGAAGGTGAGACGATGCCTTTCCCGGAACAGCGGGTCGCGTTCGAACTCTCCGGCATCGGCCGGCTTCGCTTGCCCCAGCCAGTGGAGACACTTCCGACGGTAGTCATCGCGGTTGACATATTCCAGCGGCAGACACGTCTCGGCCCAGAAGCTTGCCCCACGGAATGCGAGTGGGGATCGGACCGCCTCCAAGCACCAGCGGACCACCTCGGCCGGTCTACGCTGTCTCCGGGACAAGACCGCCAGTCCGTAATGGGCGGCTGTGTACTCCGGAAGCCACTCCACCGCCTGCTGGTACAGTGACACTGCACGGTCTGGCTCATTCTGAGCCACTGCTACGTCCGCCCTTGCCACGAGGTAATGTGGTGAATGTGGGTCGATCTCCAGTCTGGCAGATACGTAGGACGCCCAGGCCTCAATACTCCCGAAGCACTCAAGTGGATTCCGGGGGGTAGGTACTGCCGAGAATCCGAGCTGTTCCCGAAGGTGAGAGTAGGACCCGAAACCGATCAACGCCTCGACCGATGATGCCGTTGGGTTCAGCGCCCAGTAATCGTGCGACATCTGAGCGACCACCGGCTGCCGCGCCTCACGACCGATCGGCCAGTAGTACCCGTCGAAATCACCGTTCCCGACATCACCAAACGGCCACGCCAAGAACCCGACCGGAGGGTAGACGGTCGCGAAGCCTGACAACGGCTGCACTAGTGATTCGATAGGTTCGCCATACCGCCGAAGTAGGTCCAGATACGTCTCGGGGTAGTGCATCCCGTTCCCTCATCGGAATCGCCATGCGACGCGCGTCCTACTCCGGCCGCTTGTACCCCGGCGGCGGTGTCACCACCTCGAAGTCCGACCCCTTCACCTTGCGCAGTTCGCGGTGCAGGTCGGGGATCCGCTCGTCCGGGGCCACCGAGATCAGCCACTCCAGCCCGTTGTCGGCCACGAGCATCCCGTACCGCTTGAGCCCCTCCAGGATCACCCGCACCTCCGGCGAGAACCCCGACGTGTCGTAGTCCTTGCGCAGCCGCAGCCGCTCCCCCATCCGCGGCAGCTTCGGGTCGGTCAACCGGCTGGCGTAGTGCGTCGCCGGGTAGACGTACGCCTTCCGCGTCCGCCGGACCGTCACCCGCATCGCGTGCTCGATCCGGCCGCGCTTCAGTTCGTCGTACCGCACCACCGCCGGGAACATCGGCAGCCCCGCCGCGTCCGCCGACGTCCACCCATCCGGCCGCAGCTTGTTCGACGCCAGGTCGAACACCGACGCCTGGAACGCCTCCCAGCCCCGGTCGGACTTCTTGGCCACCGCGAACTCGTAGAGCTTGCGGTTGACCGGGTCCACCACGATCGCGTGGCGGTCCCCGCCGAGTTTCCGCGCGTCCCGCTGCGACTCCTCGAAGGTGATGTCCTGCCGTTTCTCATCGCGCTTGTACGCGGCCGGCCAGTGCTCGACCGGCATCTCGTCCGGGACCGGGAACGGTCCCTTGTCCGACTCCCGCGCGTACTGCGTGACTCGCACGTCCATTCGCTTCTGGTTCGGCGGGACCAGGATGAACGACATGTCCGGGCTGTACCGCATCGGCTTGTCCGGCCCGATGGACGCGATCATCGCCTCCGAGTCCTGGTGCAGCGGCCACTCGTCAACCGGCGTGTTCCACGGGTTGTCCGGCGGGAAGATTTCCAGGGCGGCGAGGATAGCGTCCGCTTCCGGCGTATTGAACATCACCGGCTTGTCGATCGCCGGCATCTTGGTCGTCCGCAGCCGCTCAGCCCGGTCGGGGCCAGGCGGCGCCTGCGGCGCGGCCGACGACTCGGCGGCCGGGTCCATGTTGCAAGCGGCCAGCAGCCCCGTGCTCAATACGGCGCAAATCCCGAGGATGGGGCGGAACATCGGTAGCCTCCTTCCGAGAACGTTCGGTGCAGAGGCTCATCCTATCCTAAATCCGATGACGTAGAAATATTCTGTCCTCAATATAAATCGCAACGGCCATGTTACGGCAGCCCGACCGCGTTGCGTCGCCAGCGCTTGAGTTCGTCGGGGTTCTGCCCGGTGTCGTGCTTGCGCCATGCCTCGGTGGCGCGCTTCATCGCTTCGGCGCCGCTGGCCTGACCGGTCGCTGCCTTGCGGACCTCGGCCTCCAGTGCGGCCATCAACTCCGCCTGGTCGGGGGTCCGCAGAGCCAGCACCGGGTTGCTCACCGTCACTCCCAGGTAGCGGGCGGTCGCCCGGGCCAGGTCGGCGGTGCGGTCCGCGTCGAAGCCGTACCCGAGCCAGACGCCCGGCTCGGTGTGTTCGAGCCGGTACGGCCCGGCTCCCAGCGCCGGGTTATTTAGCGTGGCCAGTCCGGCCGGCGGGGACGCCAGCTCGGCCAGCAGATCCCACGCGGCGGCCGCTCCGGGGCTCCGCTTGAACACGACTCCGACCTGGCCGCCGAACCCCAGGAACGGGACGAAGTTCCCCGCCGGGCCGGCCCGCACCGGCTTGTTGGCGGTGTCGAAGAAGGTCCGGGTGCCGGGCAACGGCGCGACCCGGTACGCGGCCGCCACCTGCCCGCCGTCCTTCGGCAGCCGGGCGAGGTCGGCCAGGGACATCACCGCGATCGCCGCGGTGCCCTTCTCCAGCGCCTCCACCGGGTCGCCGGCGCTGGGCGGACGGAACTTGTGCGTGCGGTGGAGCCAGTCGGCGGCGGCGACGAACGCGGGCGCCTCCAGCCGCGCCGCCCCGGTGTCGGGGTTAAAGTGCAGGGCCAGTCCGCCCGCGGCGTCCTTGCGGTCGGCGTCGGAGACGCCCCGGCGGTCGTGGCACGCCGCGATGTGCTGGAACAGGGCCAGCAGGCGCAACGAGTCGGCCGGCAGGGGGGCCAGGGCCGGCTTGCCGTCGGCCGAGTGTGCGGCGGCGGCCTCGGCGACGTCCTCCCAGGTGGCCGGTGCCGCGGCCGGACGGCCGTCCTTCCCGACCAGCCGGTCGGCCCGGTAGACCAGCACGAAGCCGTCGCCGGCCAGCGGCAGCCCGACGACCTCACCGCCCCACGCGGGGATCACGGACTGATAGACCGCCGCGATCCGCCCCCACTGGAGTGAGTGGGTCGGATCCTTCAGCGCGACCGGCAGCACGGCCAGCTCACCCCGGACGGCGAACGCCCCCAGCTCCGGCGGCCGGAGGACGGCCGCGTCGGCGGCGGTGGTTGGGGACTCCGGCAAAACTTTCACGGTCGCGCCGGTCCGGGCGGCCCATGCGGCACAGCGGCCGGACAGCTCCGCAGCGAACGCCGGGTCGGGACAGGCGACGGTGAGGGTCGTCCCGGCGAACGGTCGCGGTGCCGGCGGCGGTGCCACCGGTCCGGTGCATCCCGACCCGAGACCGACGAGCAGACCAACCGCCGCGAGGACGCGCCAGGGGCGAGCGGCGAGATATGATCTGTGGCGTTGCATCGGAACGTTCCGTTCGGTTAGAATAATCCCGACAACCTGTCGGCCCTTCCCGACTATTGTAAATTCAGGACGCTGTTCGACGCGGGTCGGGTCGGGCCAACAGCCCCGATCGACCCCGGAACGAACCCCGGACGCATTCCCGGTTCACCACCGGGTGGCTCGCACGTTCGGCGTCTACCCGTGCGGAGGCACGAGACCAGCCATGAAGATCAGCTTGGTCGTGGCCTCGGGGGTCCATCAGGGGAAGCCTGTCGCAATCCCCGGGACCCAGTTCCTCATCGGCCGGGATGAGGACTGCCACTTGCGGCCGGCCAGCCCCGCTATTAGCAAGAAGCACTGCTCGCTGCTCGTCCGGGACAACAAGGCGTTCGTCCGCGACCTGGAGAGCACCAACGGGACGTTCGTCAACGACGAGCAGATCACCGGCGAGCGCGAGTTGGCCAACGGCGACCGGCTGCGGGTCGGGCCGCTGGACTTCTCCGTCGTGCTGTCCTCTGGCAGCAAGGCCGACAGCACCCCGCTGCCGGACGCCCTGAAGGCGGTCGGCAAGTCCGGCGAGCAGAAGCCAGCCC
>DATLIF010000414.1:0-2014 GCA_035539575.1 Fimbriiglobus sp.
CCTTGCGGCACAGGCTTCTAAGACCTGCGTGGCTGCCAGTTACACCACCGGGCCGGCATTGTTCACTCTACGAGACACGTCTCGCCCCGTCGCCGGTTCACCCCCAGGTCGCCAGGAGGGTGTTCACGTGTCCGCACCACCCCATCCGAAAACTAAATGACCGGTGAAAATGACCATGGTTTGAATAATTCGGGCACTCAGCCTTGACACCAAATTCAAGCCAACTATCTCTATTAGTCATAGCTAATTATCAAATTAGCCCGAACGATTTCTGTGATTCGCAGAGGCTTGTCATGGCCCCAAATGAGCGACGTAAAGGGTTTACTCTTATCGAGTTACTGGTGGTGATTGCGATCATCGCCATCCTGATCGGCTTGCTCCTGCCCGCCGTCCAGAAGATCCGCGAAGCCGCCAACCGCCTACGGTGCAAGAACAATCTGAAGCAGATTGGACTGGCCCTGCACAACTACGAAGGCCGCATGGGGCACTTCCCCCCGGGGTACGTGTCGAACAGTCCGACCTCCGACGGCACCGGGCCGAGTTGGGGCTGGGCCGCCCACATCCTGCCCGACCTCGAACAGGACAACCTGTTCCGTCGCATTGACTTCGCCAGGCCGATGACGGATGTCATCCACGACACCGTCCGGACCGCGAACGTCCCGTTCCTGCGCTGCCCGTCGGACCCGCGGCAGGACCCGATCCGACTCGCGGATTTCGTGAACCCGGGGGCGCTCCGCACCGACCTGGCGCGGAGCAACTACGTCGCCTGTTATGGCAACACCCCGTTCCTTGGCGGGGCGTCCACGCTCCCGTCGGAGCACGCGGTCGTCGGCGGGATCAGCGGCCGCGGCGCCTTCTACCGCAACAGCAAGACGACCATGGCCGAGATCACCGACGGCCTGAGCAACACCTTCCTGGTCGGCGAGCGGAGCGCTGCGAACTCGATGTCCGCCTGGCCCGGGATCGTCCCGGGGGCGAGCTGGCGGTCGATCAACGACACGTCCAACTACGGCGGGCCGCCGAGTAACCTGCCGACCGTCCTCGTACTCGGGCACGCCTGCCGCGACCACCCGCCGAGCAGCGGGAACGGGGTGGCCGAGGATTTCTCGTCGATGCACGTGCAGGGGATCAACGTGCTGTTCGGCGACGGGGCGGTGCGGAACGTTAACTCGGCCGTGAACATGAAGGTCTACCCGTTCACGGCCAGCATCGGCGACGGGCTCGCCGTGGAGATCGACTTCTAACCTGGTTTGGAGGAACTCTCGTGTCTGCGGTCAACGCCGTCGCCGTCACACTCATCGCCCCGCTGGCGGCGCTCGGCATTTATTTCATCGCCGCCGGGACCTGGAACCGGCCCCCGGTCTGGGGGGTCCTGGTCGTCCTTTGGCTCTTCTGCGGCTGGGCCGCCGCGACCATGGACCGCGGTTTGATCCGCGAGCGGGTCAAGCCCGGCCCGGGGAGCCGCGACCACCTGACGCGGCCGGTCGGTACCGTATTGCTGTTCGCCCACTGGATTCTGGCCGGCCTCGACGTGGGTCGGTTCCAGTGGTCGGTAGTCCCGGAGACTCTGCAATGGGTCGGGTTGGCCGGGTACGCGCTGGCGATGGCCGGGATGATGTGGGTGATGCGGGTGAACCCATTCTACTCGTCGGTGGTGCGCATCCAGTCGGACCGCGGACACAGGCCGATCACGGCCGGGCCGTACGGGTTGGTCCGCCATCCGGGGTACACGTTCACGATTTTCGGCGTTTTGAGCGGGGCCCTGGCCCTCGGGTCGTGGGTGGGGATGATCCCATTGATCGGCGTCCTGCCGCTGTTCCTTCGGCGGACGCTGATCGAAGACCGGATGCTGCGGACTGAACTCGACGGCTATGCGGAGTACGCCGGCCGGGTGCGGTATCGGCTGGTGGCGGGGGTGTTTTGATCAGTTGCCGGAGCAACGACCGGCGAGCCGAGCCCCGTAAGGGGCCGGGTTCTGACGCTCTCAGAACCCGGCCCCTTACGGGGCTCGGCT
>DATLIF010000415.1:0-3981 GCA_035539575.1 Fimbriiglobus sp.
CAGGCTCCACCAGCCGGCTCACGCCGGCCGTTCGCCAAGTCAGTGGCTTGACCCCGCTGGTGGGGGACACGCCCCACCAGCCGGCTCACGCCGGCCGTTCGCCGTCGCAGCTTTTCTTCCAGTTCTCCGACCATCCCCCGGCAGTACCACTGGGGCCATTCGCCCCGATCGTCCAGCCCGTTCGCGCGCCGGCCGTACCGGCGCCTCCGCCCCCCGTCTGCCCCGGTTCGGTCCGGGGTCGGGTCCCCCTTTCCCCGAGGGTCCGTCATGACGACCAGCATCTTGCGATCCGCCCAGAAGGCCCGACTACAATGCGAGCGACTAGAGTCCCGCGACTGCCCGGCCTCTGTGCTCGACCCGAACCTGGCGGTGCGTGACGTGGTCACCGGGCTGAACCAGCCGACAGGTTTCACCTTCCTCGGCGCCAACGACGTACTCATCACCGAGAAGGCCAGCGGCATGGTGAAGCGGTTCACCAACGGGGCGGCCAACGGCGTCCCGCTCGACCTGGCGGTCAACAGCAACTCCGAGCGCGGCCTGCTGGCCATCGAGCTGCACCCGAACTTCGCCCGCAACGGGTTCGTCTACCTGTACTGGACCGAGAGTACCACCGGGGCCGACTCGGCCGTCGCCAGCGCGGTGCCGGACCTGGGCAACCGGGTGGACCGGTTCGTCTGGGACGGCTCGGCCCTGACGTTCGACCGCAACATCATCATGCTCCGGGCCCGGCAGACCGACGCCAACCAGCCGGAGCGCGGCAACCACGACGGCGGCAAGGTGAAGTTCGGGCCGGACGGCAAGTTGTACATCATGATCGGCGATGTCGGCCGGCGCGGGCAGATGCAGAACCTGCCGGACGGGCCGTTCGGCAGCGGGCTGCCGGACGACTCGCTCGGCGGGCCGACCCCGGACGACGCCCACCTGACCGGGGTGATCCTGCGGCTCAACGACGACGGCACCGCCCCGCGGGACAACCCGTTCTTCCGGGTCGGCCAGGAGTGGGGCGGGTCGGCCGGGGCCAACCTCCAGAAGGTGTTCGCCTACGGACTGCGCAACGGGTTCGGGATGGCGTTCGACCCGGTCCGCGGCGACCTGTGGGAGGCGCAGAACTCCGACGACGCGTTCAGCGAGATCAACCGGGTCGAGGCCGGGGCCAACCTCGGGTGGGTCCAGGCCATGGGGCCGCTGTCCCGCATCGACCAGTTCAAGGCGATCGAGACCACCCTGACCGGCGACCAGTTCACCGGGTCGTACTTCGGCCTCCAGCAGGTCCGGTGGTTGCCGACCAACATCGCCGACACCCCGGACGAGGCGCTGGCCCGGATGTTCCAGGTGTTCCAGGACGCGCGGCACTTCTCGGCCGAGCTGTCCGGGGCGCAAGAGGTGCCGGGGATAGACACCACCGCGGCCGCCAAGATCGACGTGCAGCTCACCAGCCACGGCACCCTGCGGTACAGGCTGAGGGCGACCGCCGACATCGTCGGGGCGACGCAGGCCCACTTCCACCTCGCCGGCCGCGGCCAGAACGGGACGGTGGTGGCGTTCCTGCTGCCGTTCGACGCCGCCGGTCGGAACTTCCGCCGCGGCGAGACGATTGCCGAGGGCGAGTTGACCGACGCGGACCTGATCGCCCGGCCGGGGTTCCAGAACCCGACGATCGCCGAGTTGGTCGCCCGTATGAAGCAGGGGCGGGTGTACGCCAACCTGCACACCGTCGCCCACCAACCGGGGGAGGTCCGCGGCCAGATGATCCCCCACGGCCGGCAGGTGTCGCACTACAGCGACCCCGAGTTCAGTTGGAAGTTCGAGGTCGCCCCGGTCGGCCTGGGATTCCTCGACGGCAATGCCCTGGGCCGGGAGTACGCGGGGGACATGTTCGTCGGCGAGGCCCGCGTGTTCCTGGAGAACGGCTACCTGTTCCGGCTGGACCTGTCGAGGAATCGCAAGGAGATCGTCTCGTCCGACCCGAGGCTGGCGGACCTGGTGGCGGACAACAACTTCAAGTTCGACATCACCGAGAGCGAGACGCTGTTGTTCGGCCGCGACTTCGGCATCACCGCCGAGATCCTGACCGGGCCCAACGGCAACCTATACGTGCTGTCGCTCTCCGACGGCATCCTGCGAGAGATTCACCGCCCCGCGGCTGGCGGTGCGGCGATCTTCGCGGGGTCGCTGCTGGCCGAGCCGTCCACTCCTTCGACACCGACCCAGACCACCCGGCCGGCGCAGCGGCGGGCAGCCGCGGTCGCCGTCACAGACTCTCTCGACGGCGGGAGCCGATCCGACGCACCGGGTGAAGCGGTCCGGTCGGGCGGCACCATCACTGTGTCGCACACGACGGACGATGATCTGCTGGTGCTCGACCCGATCGAGGTCGGTTAATCGTCTCCGCGGACGGGCCGGCGAGGGAACTCTCGCCGGCCCGTCCGCGTCAATTCTTGAACGGATTATCTACCCGCCACGGGATCCGAACTCGGATTCTCTCATCATGAATTCTTTACGGATGGGCATCGTCTAGTTCTCTATCCTGTAAGAGACGAGCGGCTGAACGAATACTCATGGACTGATCGCCGCGACGGCGCGCTACCCTCCTGCGCGCTCCCGTCTGCGGCTTCGCCCTTTACCTGGTTCGGAGAGTGAACTTGGGGAAGTACGCGATGGCGGGCCGTGGGAAGGCTTCCCGGTCCGTCGCACCGTCGTCGGACGGAGTCACGCGGGTCCGGACGGTCCGCGAGTTGAGCGAGTTCTTCAAGAGCCTGGCGGACGAGAACCGGCTGAAGATCCTGTTCATGCTGGCCGAGCACGGGGAACTGAACGTCTCGGCTATCGGTGAGCAACTCGGCCAGTCGCAGCCGGCGGTCAGCCACCACCTGACGCAGCTCAAGGGCGCCGGGCTGGTCGAGTACCGGCGGGAGGGGAAGTTCAACTTCTATGCCCTTCACCCGACCGGGCTGCACGAGTTGGTCGAACACCTGTTCCCGGACGGCGGCCCGGCCCGGCTGAGCCTCGGCGGGGTGGACGTATCGTTCCGCCGCCGGAATTAAGTCGTCAGGTCGTCAGGTCGTCAAGTCATCAGGTCGGAAGGCCGGGGGTGATCGAGGTTCGACGGAACCCGGCCGCCCCCGTATCATTTCCCGGAGCGCCTCATCCCCCGACCTGACGACTTGAGGACCTGACGACTTGACGACTCCCGCCGCGAAACTGGCCCTGGAAGACGGCACCGTGTACACCGGGCGGGCGTTCGGCGCCGCCGGCGAGAAGGTCGGCGAGGTGGTGTTCAACACCTCGATGATGGGCTACCAGGAGGTGCTGACCGACCCGTCCTACAAGGGCCAGATCGTCGCCATGACGTACCCCTTGATCGGCAACTACGGGACCACGGCCGATGACGCCGAGTCGCGGGGGGTGCAGGTCGAGGGGTTCATCGTCCGCGAGCTGACGCGGGTGCCGAGCAACTACCGCTCCGACCGCGACCTGGACTCGTTCCTGAAGGCCAGCGGCGTCACCGGCATCGAGGGGATCGACACCCGCGCTCTGGTCCGCCGGCTGCGCGTCCGCGGGGCGATGATGGGGGTGCTTTCGACCACCGATCTCGACGACGCCTCGCTGGTGGCGAAGGCCCGCACGGCGCCGCCGATGGTCGGCCGCGACCTGGTGCGGGAGGTGGTGCCGGCGAAGGCGTTCACCTGGACGCAAGGGTTCGACCCGCTGGCCGCGCACGTCCTGTCGCACCGGCCGCCGGAGAAGCACGTCGTCGCGCTGGACTACGGGATGAAGTGGAACATCCTGCGGTGCCTGACCGAGGCCGGGTGCAAGGTGACGGTGCTGCCCGGTACGGCGACCGCGGAGGAGGTGCTGGCGCACAACCCGGACGGCGTCTTCCTGTCCAACGGCCCCGGCGACCCCGAGCCGCTCACCTACGCCATCGACACCATCCGCGAGCTGATCGGGCACCGGCCGATCTTTGGCATCTGCCTGGGG
>DATLIF010000416.1:0-6598 GCA_035539575.1 Fimbriiglobus sp.
GCTTGCGGATGACGCGCTTGCGGATCAGGGGCCGGTGCGACCCCTCGACGCTCTTGGCGTCGGGCATAGCAGATACCTCAGTGAAGTGGGTTGCGGGCAGTGTGGGTCATGGGTCCGCCACGCCGCCGGGCGCAAGCCCGCGCGGGGCGACGGCCCCGGAACGGTTACGAAAATCAAACACCTTACCTGGGTCGGATCACACGTTAGCGGTCCGCCAACGGTCTTCCCTCGAACTCCCCTGGCCCCGGGTCCCCAATCAAGACTCCGCTCTCGGAGACTCCCCGGGCGACTTCCGGCGCTACGTCGTGGGGGGGAAAGTCGAGACGCGCCTGGCGCGGGTAAAGAGGACGTCAGAACTCATACCAGTCCGTTGGTCCGACGTCACTGGGGATTATAACCCGTGTCCCGACGGATTCCAGTGCGATTTACCCCGATCGGCCGCGATCCTTTCACGACCAACCCGACATCTGACCGGGAGGGAAAAGTTTAGCGGGCGACACGCCGGGCGGAAAGGGCTCGCTAACCGGTTGGACGGCCGCGGCCCGGAACTCGATTCACCCCGACCACTACATGGGGTACGATTCACACACACGCCGTCTCACTGTCGGAGGTTGTTTCCCCATGAGCCCGCCCACGCCCCGGTCGGTTGTGCTGCCGGCCGCCGTCGCTGCCCTGCTGGCGATCCTCCCCGCGGTCGGCTGCGACACCGCCGCCGCGCCGGCCTCGCTGGAGCGCGCCGCCGAGCAGCCCGGCGCGGCCCTAGAGACCGCCCCGGAACTGGCCGGCGGCGTCGCCTGGCTGAACACCGCCGGGCCGCTCTCGCTCAAGAAGGACCTCAAGGGCAAGGTCGTCCTTCTCGACTTCTGGACCCTCTGCTGCATCAACTGCATCCACATCCTGCCGGACCTGGCGAAGCTCGAAAAGAAGTACGCCAACGAACTGGTCGTGGTCGGCGTCCACTCGCCGAAGTTCGACAACGAGAAGGACACCCGGAGCATCCGCAAAGCCGTCCTGCGCTACGAGATCGCCCACCCGGTGGTCAACGATGCCGACCGCAAGATCTGGGACGCTTTCGGGGTCCAGTCCTGGCCGTCGTTCGCCCTGATCGACCCCGAGGGCAAGCTCGTCGGCATGACCAGCGGCGAGGGCAACTACGAGCTGCTCGACCGGGCGATCGGCAAGCTGGTCGAGATCCACAAAAAGAAGGGGACGCTCGACGAGACGCCGGCCCGGTTCGACCTGGTCCGCTACCGGGAGAAGGGCGACACGCCGCTGTTCTTCCCCGGCAAGGTGCTGGCCGATGAGCGGTCCAACCGCCTGTTTATCGCGGACAGTACCCACCACCGGGTCGTGGTCACGGACCTGTCCGGCAAGAAGCAGGCGGTGATCGGCGCCGGCAGCCCGGGGTACAAGGACGGGTCGTTCGCCGAGGCCCGGTTCGACGACCCGCAGGGAATGGCGCTGGACGGCGAAACGCTCTACATCGCCGACCGCAAGAACCACTGCGTCCGCGCCGCCGACCTGAAGGCCGGCACGGTCACGACCGTGGCCGGGACCGGCGAGCAGGTGCAGGAGACGCGGCTCCTGACCGAGCCGGCCCCGGCGAAGACGACCGGCCTGAACAGTCCGTGGGCGCTGTATCTGGTCGGCAAGACGCTCTTCGTCGCGATGGCCGGGCATCACCAGATCTGGTCGATGGACCTGGAGAAGAAGTTGATCGGCCCGTTCGCCGGCGACGGCCGGGAGAACATCAAGGACGGCCCGCTGTACGCCGCCCGGTTCGCCCAGCCGTCGGGGCTGACCTCCGACGGCCAGTTCCTGTACGTCGCGGACAGCGAGGTCAGCGCGATCCGCAAGGTGCCGCTGAACGGGCAGGGGCGGGTCGAGACGCTGGTCGGGGAAGGACTCTTCGAGTTCGGCGACCGGGACGGGGTCGGCCCGCAGGTCCGGTTGCAGCACGCCCTGGGGGTGGAGTACCACGCCGGCAAGCTGTACGTGGCGGACACATACAACAACAAGCTGAAGACCCTCGACCCGCAAACTCGGCGCAGCGAGACGTTCCTGGGCGGCGGCAAGGAGCCGCTCTTCGACGAGCCGGCCGGCCTGAGCTTCGCGGCGGGCAAGCTGTACGTCGCGGACACCAACGCCCACCGGGTCCGTGTCGTGGACCTGGCGACGAAGGCGGTCAGCACGCTGGAGCTGTCCGGGGTCGAGCCGCCCCCGCCGCAGAAGGAGTGGATGCCGCCGGAGCCGGCGAAGAAGTGAGTCCCTCAAAGCCCATCGATGGGCTTTTCAGGAGATTGTTCATGCGCCCGCTGTTCTTGCTCGCCGCGTCCGCCCTCCTGACCGCCCCTGCCGCCGCCCAGGACAAGAAGCCGGCCTGGTGGGACAAGGCGGTGAAGAAGGTCGAGGCGAAGTTCGACCCCGCCGAGGCCCGGCCGGGCCAGACCGTCACCCTCAAGCTGACGGTCGAGCTGCACGATGGGTACTTCACCTACCCGACGAGGCAGGAAGACAAGGCCGCCGAGGGCATGGTCAACAAGCTGCTCTTCCCGGAGGGCGGGCCGGTGGTGTTCGTGGGCGAGACGGCCGACCCGCTCGACTACCTCACCAAGGCCGAGCCGCTGCTGGGCATCCGCGACCTGCGCTACCACCCGAAGAAGGTGGTGTACGAGCGCCCGGCGGTCATCCGACAGACCCAGAAGCCGGGCGACGTGGCGGTGAAGGTGAAGGAGTTCGGGCTGACCATCTGTGACGCGAACAACTGCTTCCCGGCCCGCAAACTGACACCCGAGGCGAAGCTGAAGGTGCTCGACGGCCCGGTCGCGCCGGTCGAGGCGAAGTACGCCGACGAGGTGCGGAAGGCGACCCGGTAGACCTGGGACCGTGGCCGTCCCGGCCGCCCGGGCTCCACGAGTCGTGTGCTTCCGACCACCTGCAAGCGACCCGACAAGCGTAGCAAGAGCGGCCGGGACGGCCGCGGTCCCAGGGAAACCCGGCCCGGGCTGTAACACCTGCCGCCGCACCGGTATCTATTCTTAGCAAGAGGCCCACGGAGGCGGTCCGTGGGCCTTCGCGTTCGACCCCGGACGGACTCCGCCCATGCGCAACCTCTACCTCGTTCTCGGGCTCGCCCTGCTCGCCAGTCCAGCCGCTGGCCAGGCTCCGGACCTGCCCTTCAAGCTCAACTCGGGCACGAAGGCGCGGTCGTTCGCCGACGTGGCCGAGTACCGGGCCGAGATCGAGCCGAAGCAGGCCAGGCCGGGCGAGACGGTCACGTTCAAGCTGACCGTCTCGCCGAAGGGGGCCGCGTGGACGTACCCGGCCCGGGCGCCGGGCCAGCTCAGCACCAGCACGATCGAGTTGCCCAAACCGGGCGATCTGGTCTTCGTCGGCGGCGTCACTGACCCGGCCGGGTGGAAGGAGAAGCCGTCGGCTGTCGAGCCGGAGCTGAAGGACCGCTACTACCCCGACCCGGCGACATGGGAGCTGAAGGCGGTGGTCTCGCCGCAGGCCAGCCCCGGCAAGAAGACGATCGCCCTGGGCCGGGGGACACAGATCCAGGCGTGCAACGACTCCGGGTGCTTCTACAGCGATCTGAAGAACCCGCCGGCCGCGGAGTTCGAGGTGATGGCCGGCCCGGCCCTGCCGGTCGATGCGAAGTTCCGCGACGAGGTCGAGACAGCGCTGGGCGGCGGCAAGGTCGCGCCGCTCGCGCCGCCGGCCGTCGTGCCAACTCCCCCGACGGCGAAGCCCGTCGAGAACCCGGCCGGCGTCGTCAAGAAGGCGGCCGTTTCCCCCGACCAGTACGAAACGCAACTCCGCGCGCTCCAGGAGAGGATCGACAAGACCCCGATCGTCGTGAAGGGCGGGTTCGCCGGCCTCCTGCTCGCGGCGGCGTTCTGGGGGTTCGTGTCGCTGGTGACGCCGTGCGTCTTCCCGATGATCCCGATCACGGTGAGTCTCTTCCTCAAGCAGAGCCACCAGTCGCAGGCCCAGGTGCTCAAGCTCGCGGTGGTCTACTGCCTGACCATCGTGGTCGTCCTCGGGGCGTCGGCCATCTTCCTGCTGTCGATCTTCCGCGAGCTGAGCGTCGATCCGTACATGAACGTCTTCCTCGGGCTGCTGTTCATCTTCTTTGCGCTGAGCCTGTTCGGGATGTACGACATCGCGCTGCCGGGGTTCCTGCTGCGGGCGACCGAGAAGCGGCGCGGGGCCGGTGGCATGGTCGGCACCGTGTTCGGGGCACTGGCGTTCTCGATCGTGAGCTTCACCTGCGTGGCGCCGTTCCTGGGCGGGTTCGCCGGGATGGCGGCTGGCGGCAACTACTCGACGTTCGAGTTGATCCTGGCCGGGATCGTGTTCGCGGCGGCGTTCGCCTCGCCGTTCTTCGTACTGGCGCTCTTCCCGAGCCTCATCAAGAAGCTGCCGAAGTCCGGCGGCTGGCTGGACAGCGTCAAGGTGGTGATGGGCTTCCTGGAACTGGCGGCGGCGTTCAAGTTCTTCCGCACGGCGGAGCTTCGCCTGCTCGACCACCCGCAGTACTTCACCTATGACCTGGTGCTCGGGTCGTGGGTGGCGATCGCGGCGGCGACGGGGCTGTACCTGCTGGGCGTCTTCCGGCTGCCGCACGACGAGGAGCGGCCGAACGTCGGCGTCGGGCGGATGCTGCTGGGCGTGTCGTTCCTGACGCTGGCAGTGTACCTGACGCCGGCGCTGTTCAAGGGCGGCTCCGGCCAGGCGAACCGTCCCGGCGGGGTCGTCTACGCCTGGGTGGATGCGTTCCTGTTGCCGGAGGCCGCGCCGCCGGGCGAGGGGCTGCCGTGGTCGGCGGACCTGGTCGGCACGGTCGAGCGCATCGCCCGCGATCGGCAGTCCGGCGGGACCGTCGAGAAGCCGCTGGTGTTCGTGGACTTCACCGGCGTGACCTGCACCAACTGCAAGTACAACGAGGAGAACGTCTTCACCCGGCCGGAGGTCCGCGACCTGCTGCGGAAGTACACCCTCGTGCAGATGTACACGGACGACGTGCCGGCGGACTTCTACGCGAACCCGCCGGAGCGGCTCGACCGCAGGCTGGAGGCGGCGGCGAACCTGGAGTTCCAGAAGGTGGTCTTCGGCACGGAGCAGTTGCCGCTGTACGCGGTGCTGGCCCCGCAGGCGGACGGGAGTGTGCGGGTGTCGGCGGTCTACGACGAGGGGAAGATCAACGACCCGGCGGGGTTCGTCGAGTTCCTCAAGAAGCCGCTGGAGAAGTGACGCGTCGCCGGTGTCTTGGCGAACGGCCGGCGTAAGCCGGCTGGTGGCAAGCAATCCACCAGCCGGCTTACGCCGGCCGTTCGCCATCGACTTACAGAATCCCCGCGCCGAAGCCCTCGTCGGCCTTGGCCTTCACCCGGGGGGTGTCGGTCGGCGGGGTCATGTGCATCCCGCGCTGGCCCGGCTGGTGCGGGCCGTGGGCCTTGTACTGCTTGCCCATCTCGGACACCACGCCGCCGTAGCTGACCGCGGCGTCGGCCTCCTCGAAGTCCGAATCGTAATCGTCGTACCGGCAGACGTAGCCGGGCATCTGGGCCCGCTCCTTCTCCTCAGTGTACGCCCGGACGACCGACGCCTGGACCTGCTCCCGGGAGCTGGAGTGGATCGGGTGGGCGATGTCGGCGTGCAGCTTGGCGCGGCCATCGGCCGACCGAAGCGCCCGCTGATCGTCGAGCTTGTGCCCGCAACTGTTGCAGAACCGCGCCCGCAGGTGGTTCTTTGAGCCGCAGTGCCCGCACCGGTCGGTCAGTTTCCGACTCGGCATGGCCACGAACACCCCCTTCGTCCCCTCGATGATCTTCAGATCCCGGACGACGAACGCGTTGTCGAACGTGACCGAGCAGAAGGCGAGCAGCCGCTCGTTGTTCTCCTCACACAACTTGATGCGAACTTCCGTGATGACCACCGGCGTACTCCTTGGAGATGAGGTTCCTCAACGGGGACTCGGCCAGTAACTCCGGACCGTGTACACCAGACTCGTTCTCGGCTCGTCGCGGTCGGCGTCGCGGTAGTGGCCGGCGACGCGGTCGGCGTCGGCCCGGTCCCGGCAGACCGCGAACACACTCGACCCGCTCCCGGACACCAGGCACCCGAGCGGCTCACACGCTGCCAGTCGGCGGTACACCCGTTCGACCTCAGGTGCCGCAGCGAACGCGGCCTCCTGCAACCGGTTGAACAGGGCGTCCGCCACCGACTTCGGATCACCAACCCGCAGGGCGTCGCGGACCGCTTCACCGCTGTGGGGCCGTTCCGACACCCGCACCCGCCGGTACACGTCGGCCGTGGGCAGGCCGACCGGCGGCTTGACGATCACCAGGTCGAGCGACCGCCCGACCGGCACCGGTTCGACCTGTTCGCCGCGGCCGGTACACCACCCGGCCGGCGGCGTCAGGAAGAACCCGACGTCCGACCCGACCGTCGCCGCGACCGCGAGCAGGTCGCCGCACGACAGGCCGAGCTTCCACACCGCGTCGAGCGCCGCGATCGCCGCGGCCGCGTTGCTTGACCCCCCGCCCAGGCCGGCCTGCGCGGGAACCCGCTTGGTCAACCGGACCCCCGC
>DATLIF010000417.1:0-2096 GCA_035539575.1 Fimbriiglobus sp.
GCAAAGTCCGGTCACGGAGTGACCGGACCACAGGAACCGATTCAGGCAGCAACCGGAACGCTGTGCCCTCGCCGCAACGCGAGGTTTTCGACTTGACGCCGGAACCCCCGGCCGGTTTTCTGGAAGCGGTTTGTAACGCCCATCAGGATCTCCCGTCTGGCCGCAGGATCAGCTATGAACCCCTCGTCGAGTCGGCTCGTCCCGTACCGCCGTGCGTTGTTGCTGCTGGCCCTGTTCGCCCTGCTCCTGACGGTCGGCCCGGCCCTGGCGCAAGAAGCCGGCGAGGCGGCCCCCGCGCCGGCGCCGACCGCGGCCGCGGCCAGCCACGACAACATTTTCGTACACATCATCAAGTCGGTCGGGTTCTTCTGGATCGTTCTGCTGCCGCTGTCCATCTGGCTAATCGCCATCGTGGTCTTGCTGGCTCTGGATCTGCGGATGGGGCAGGCGATCCCGGCCGGGTTCGTGGACGACTTCACCGACACGGTCAACAAGCGCCGGTTCAAGGAAGCCTACGACCTGGCCCGGTCGGACCCGTCGTACCTCGGCCGGGTGCTGACCGCCGGTATGTCCCGCCTCCAGTACGGGCTCGACGACGCACGGGAGTCGGCGTTCAACGCCCTGGAGGGGATCAAGTCCGACAAGGAGCAGAAGAACAACTACACGGCCGTGATCGCCACGCTGGGGCCGTTGCTCGGCCTGGTCGGGACCGTGTTCGGGATGATCGAGGCGTTCATGGCGCTGTCGGCCGGGACGGCGGCCAACCCGACGCGGCTGGCGGCGGGCATCTCGCACGCCCTGGCGGTGACGCTGGTCGGCATCGCCATCTCGGTGCCGGCGATCGCGTTCAACACCTACTTCCGCAACCGGATCACCCAACTGGCACTGGAGGTCGGGCACGTGGCCGATGATCTCTTGACGCAGATGTACCACAACTCGAAGAAGCCCGGCGTGCCGACGTCGCCGCCAACCGGGTCCGTCCCGGTCGCCGCCGCCACCCCGGTCGCCGCGGCGCCCGTCGCGCCGCCGCCACGCTGAGCGGTGAGCGGTGAGCGGTGAGCAATGAGCCAACCCCGCCACCGCTGGTTTTCCGGCTCACCGCTCACCGCTCACCGCTGAGAGCTTCTCATGAGCGCCGTCGCCGGCAGCGAATCCTCCAAGTGCGAACCGAACATGACCCCGCTGCTGGACATGGTCCTGCAGTTGATCATGTTCTTCATGCTCTGCGCCCACTTCGTCACCGAGCAGGTGGACCTGTCGATCAAGCTGCCGCAGGCGATCGAGGCCAAGGCACTCGATGGGACGGTGGTCAACTACACGATTCTCAACATCGAGTCGTCCGGGGTGACGACGACCCTGACCGCCCGTGGCGAGGAGCGCTGGGAGACGCCGACGCAGGTACAGAACAACATGAAAATCCAGTTCGATCTGGACAAGGCCCGGACGAAGCCGGCCGACTGGGAGAAGGGCAAGGGCCGGACGCTGGTCATCCTGCGGGCGTCGAAGGACTGCTACTACAAGCAGGTCCACGACGTGTGGCGGGCCTGCCAGCGAGCCGGGTACACCGACGTCCAGTTGCGGGTGCTAAAGGTCGAGGCCGACCAGAGGTGATGCCATGATCCGCAAGCGGCCGAAGATCCCGCTGGTCGAACCCGACCTGCCGATCACCCCGATGCTGGACATGTCCTTCCAGCTCATGGCGTTCTTCCTGCTCACCTTCCGGCCGATGCCAGTCGAGGCGCAGATCGCGCTGGCCTTGCCGAAGGAGGACGGCGGGCCGTCGCAGGTCGCCCCGAGCATCGACCCGACCGCCGACGAGGAGCTGATCGTCCAGGTGTACGCGGCGGACAACGGCGGCCTGGCCGACATCACCGCCGCCCCGCGGACCGGCAGCTTCTCGCTGGGCCAGGACACCGGCGCGCTGTTCAAGTACTTGCAGGACAAGGCGAAAGCCGCCCGGCTGGAGAAGAAGCCCCCGCCGAAGCTCAAGCTCGAGATCGCCGAGCGACTGAATTACCAGTACGTGGTCAAGCTGATCGACGAGGCCCGCCGCGCCGGGTTCGAGAGGATCAGCCCGACGTTGCTCAACCCGACCG